>DASUAC010000472.1:0-7589 GCA_035763985.1 Jatrophihabitans sp.
GGTCCTGGATGGTCTGCATGATCGAGGCCTAGGTGGACGGCCGGCCGATGCCCAGCTCCTCCAGCGCCTTGACCAGCGACGCCTCGGTGTAGCGCGGCGGCGGGTTGGTCGAGTGCCCGGTCGGCTCCAGCGCGCGCACCCCGAGCCGGTCGCCGCGGGCCAGCTGCGGCAGCCGCTTCTCCGCGTCGTCCTTGCCGTCGCCCCTGGTCGAACCGTCCGGCGACTCGTCGATGTCCTCGACGTAGGCCCGCAGGAAGCCGGGGAAGGTGATGGTCCGGCCGGAGGTGGCGAACTCGGCCCGCTCACCGGTCACCGACTCGCCGGCCAGCCGGACCGAGACCGTGGTGCCCACCGCGTCGGACATCTGGGAGGCCAGCGTGCGCTGCCAGATCAGCTCGTACAGCCGGAACTCGTCGCCCGACAGCGCACCGGCCAGCTGGCCCGGGGTGCGGAAGCTGTCCCCGGCCGGCCGGATCGCCTCGTGCGCCTCCTGCGCGTTCTTCACCTTGCGGCTGTACCGGCGCGCCTCGGCCGGTACGTAGGCGGCGCCGTAGAGCTCCCGGGCCTGGTCCCTCGCTGCGGCCAGCGCCGTCTCGGACAGGTTGGTGGAGTCGGTCCGCATGTAGGTGATGTAGCCGTTCTCGTACAGCCGCTGGGCCACCCGCATGGTGGTCGAGGACGACCAGCGCAGCTTGCGGCCGGCCTCCTGCTGCAGCGTGGAGGTCATGAACGGCGGGTACGGCCGGCGCCGGTACGGCTTCTCCTCCACCCGGCTGACCGCGAACTCGGCCTCGGCCAGCCGGGCGGCCAGCCCGCGCGCGCCGGCCTCGTCCAGGTGCAGCACCTCGCTGGAGGCCCGGCCGGTGGCCGGGTCGAAGTCCCGCCCGGTGGCGATCCGCTCGTCGTCCAGGGCCACCAGGGTGGCGGTGAAGGTGGCCGGATTGGTGGTGTCGGCGTCCTGCCGCACGGTCGCGAAGCTGCCCTCGATGTCCCAGTACTCGGCGATGCGGAAGGCCATCCGCTGGCGTTCCCGCTCCACCACGATCCGGGTCGCCACCGACTGCACCCGGCCGGCGGACAGCCGCGGCAGCACCTTCTTCCAGAGCACCGGCGAGACCTCGTAGCCGTACAACCGGTCCAGGATCCGGCGGGTCTCCTGCGCGTCCACCAGCCCGGCATCGATCTCGCGCGGCTCGGCGACCGCCCGGGCGATCGCGGCCGGGGTGATCTCGTGGAACACCATCCGGCGCACCGGCACGGTCGGCTTCAGGGTCTGCGCGAGGTGCCAGGCGATGGCCTCGCCCTCCCGGTCCTCATCGGTGGCCAGGTAGACCTCGTCGGCCTCCTTGACCAGCGCCCGCAGCTTGCTGACCTGCTGCTTGCGGTCCGGGCTGATCACGTAGAGCGGCTCGAAGTCGGCCTCGGTGTTGACGCCCAGCCGGGCCCAGGGCTCGCTCTTGTAGGCCGCCGGCACGTCCGCGGCGTTGCGCGGCAGGTCACGGATGTGGCCGATGGACGCCTCGACGGTGTACCCGGAACCCAGGTAACCGCCGATCGTCTTCGCCTTGGCAGGGGACTCCACGATCACCAGCTTGGTGCCGGTTCTCGCCCTGGTCCCGCGTCCCTGCGCCACCACCGCTCCTGTCCATCGTCGTTGCCGGGTGAGCATGCCGTATCCGCACGCCGCGATGCCAGCCGGCTCTCACAGCCGGTCGGAGCTGCCCATGCCTGCGACTGTTCGCCCGCCGAATCATGCCTCAACCGTGCCGGACGGTACCCCACCCGGGTCGAGCCGACGCGGAACGCGGCTGTTACACCACCACACTCAGCGCAAGAACGACAGCGATCCCGGTCACCGACAGTACCGTCTCCATCAGCGACCAGCTGGCGATGTTCTCCCGTACCGTCAGCCCGAAGTACTGCTTGGTCAGCCAGAAGCCGGCGTCGTTGACGTGCGAGAAGAACAGCGATCCGGCCCCGATCGCCAGCACCAGCAGCGAGATGTGCGAGGTGCTCAGGGTATTGGCCACCGGCTGCAGGATGCCGGCGGTGGTCACCGTGGCGACCGTCGCCGAGCCGGTGGCCAGCCGGATCAGCACCGCCACGAACCAGGCCAGCAGCAGCGGCGAGACGGTGGAGCCGCTCACCCAGGACGCGATCACCTTGGAGATGCCGCTGTCCACCAGCACCTGCTTGAAGCCGCCGCCGGCTGCCACGATCAGCAGGATGCCGGCGATCGGCGGCAGCGCGGTGTCCACGATCGCGGACAACCGCTGCTTGTCCAGGCCGGTGGCCACGCCGAGCGTGTAGAGCGCGACCAGCACCGCGAGCAGCAGCGCGACCAGCGGGTTGCCCAGGAAGTCCAGCACCCGCTTGACCGCGTCGTCACCCTTGTCATCGGCGACGTCCACGACCGCCTTGGCCAGCATCAGCACCACCGGCAGCAACACGGTCGCCAGCGTCACGCCGAAGCCCGGCCGCCGCACCGGCGCCGTCCGGCGCTCGCGCACCGGTCCCAGGTCCAGCGTGCCGGCCGCGGTCTCGGCCCTCGCGCCGGTGCCGATTCCGCTGCGGGGGCCGGTTCCGCCGCGACCTGGGTCCGGCAGGTCGGTGCGGTAGCCGCCCCGGCCGGAGTAGCCGGTGTCCGCGGGCTCCGCGGTACCGCCGATGCCGGAGCCGCCGGTACGGCCTATGCCGGGTTCGGCGGTACGGCCGGTGCCGGACTCGGCGGTACGGCCGGTGCCGGGTTCGGCGGTACGGCCGGTGCCGGGTTCGGCGGTACGGCCGGTGCCGGGTTCGTCGGCCCCGAGGAACAATTCGGGCACCGGCACGTCGACCCAGCGGGCGGCCAGCCGGGAGAACAGCGGCCCACCGACGATCACGCAGGGCAGCCCGACCAGCACACCGAGGGCCAGGGTCAGCCCGAGGTTGGCGTGCAGCAGGCCTACCGCTGCCAGCGGCCCGGGATGCGGCGGCACGAAGCCGTGCATCGCCGAGAGCCCGGCCAGCGCCGGCACGGCCACCCGCATCAGCGGCAGCTCGGATCGGCGCGCCACCAGCAGGATCACCGGCATCAGCAGCACCAGGCCGATCTCGAAGAACATCGGCAGCCCGATGATCATGCCGACCAGCGCCATCGCCCAGGGCAGCGTCCGGGTGGTCGACCGGCCCACGATGGTGTCCACCAGCTGATCGGCCCCGCCGGAATCGGCAAGCAGCTTGCCGAAGATGGCCCCGAGTGCGATCAGCGTGCCGACGCTGGCGACGGTTGCGCCGACGCCGGTGCCGAAGCTGCTCACGGTCTTGTCCAGGCCCAGCCCGGCCAGGCCACCGACCAGGATCGAGCCCACGGTGAGGCTCAGGAACGGATTCAGCTTGGCCAGCGTGATCAGCGCGATGATCACGGCGATGCCGATCAGCGCGGCGACGATCAGCCGGGTGTCGTGCGAGCCGGAGCTACCGGCGGCTAGCAGTACGACGCTCACTTCCTACCTCCAGCGGACGTACCCCCGGGCTTTGCCGCGTCCCCGGCGGGGGTTCGATCGGCTTTGCTCTGTTCGGCCCGGATGTCGGGTACTGGGATGTCCGATGCGCGGGGTTGCCCGCCCGCATCGAACTGCTCGTCGTGGCCTCGTCCGGCCTGGATCTGCTCCAGGAACCGCTGCACGATCCGTTCCGGGCCGAGCGTGAAGTCGATCGGCACGCCGAACTCGTCCGGCTGCAGCGGTTCCAGGTCGGCGTACTGCGAGTCGACCAGCGAGGCCGGCATGTAGTGGTTGCGCCGGTGCGCCACCCGCTCGCTGGCCACCGCCGGCGCTCCGGTCAGGTGCAGGAACACCAACCGCTGCGCTTGGCTGCGCAGTACGTCGCGGTACTTGCGTTTCAGCGCCGAACAGGCGAGCACGCAGCCGTCCGAGTGATCGGCCAGCCAGTCCGCCAGCCGGAGCAACCAGGGTGCCCGGTCGGCATCGTCGAGCGGGTGGCCGCCGGCCATCTTGGCCTTCGTCTCCGGACTGTGGAAATCATCGGCATCGGCGAACGGCACGCCGAGCTGATGGGCCAACAGCAGGCCCACCGTCGTCTTACCGCTGCCCGTGACCCCCATCACGCCAACAGTGGGGCGTATTCGGACGTCCATCACATTCGAATCTAGCCGCGCGCGGACGGAGATGTCGGGCCGGGCAGTCCGGGCGCCGGTCGGCCGGCCGATTCGGCAGCGCCGGTAGGGCTTCAGTCGGCCGGCCAGTTCCCGTCCGCGCCAGCCGGTGACGGGCCGATCAGCTCGGCGAGCCGGCGCAGCCGCCGGGCCGAGGTGATCCGCCAGCCGGGGCCGCCGCGCATCCGCACGTCGACCGCGGCAACCCCCAGCCGAGCCAACTCACCGCCCGCCGTCCGATGCAGCGGCCCGTCCGGATCGGACATGCCGAGCAGGTAGCCGGACTCGGCCAGCCGGCCGGTGGCGATCGCCCACAGCCGCAGGCCGGACGCGGTCAGCCGGAGGTCGGACGGTACTCGGCGGGTGGCGCCGCGAATCCAGCGGGCGGCGTCGGCGGCCAGCCGTTCGCTGAACTCGGTCCGTACCGCGATCAGGCCGCCGGGGGCCTCGGCGGTGTCGGAGGCCAGGCTCCGGGCGAGCAGTTCGGCGCCGAGCGCGGCCGCGCGCCAGGGGTCGGCGACCAGCACCGAGAGCCGGGCCCCGGCGTTGTGGCCGGCGCGCACCCAGTCGCCGCCGGCCAGCAGCAGGCCGTCGAGGTCGGACAGCACCGGGTCCTCGGCCTCGGCACCGAACAGGGAGAACTGCACGGGTGGCATTGTCGCCCACCGCCCCAGCGGATGATCACCGGATTGCCGCGTGTCCGTCGGATGACGTCTCAGCGGACGGACGTCGCGGCGGGACGACATCGCGGCGGACGCTGTCGCGCGGACGTGGCCGGGGGCAGAAACGCCGGTGTCCCCGAGCGCCGGAGCGCTCGGGGACACCGGGATGAGGTTGTGGACTGCTCGTCAGCCCGATCGGCCGGCTCAGGCGACCCGCTGCACCTCGGTCTGCTCGGCGGTGGCGGCCGGGTCGTCGTTGAGCGAGGACGCCCGCCGCTTGGCCACCACGATCGCGGCGATGATGATCGCGACCGCGACCAGCGCCAGCGCGATCCGGACGCCGGCGTTGGCGTCCTTGCCGACCGACAGCTGAACCACGGCCGGCGCGATCAGCACCGAAACCAGGTTCATCACCTTGATCAGCGGGTTGATGGCCGGGCCGGCGGTGTCCTTGAACGGGTCACCCACGGTGTCACCGATCACGGTGGCCGCGTGCGCGTCCGAACCCTTGCCGCCGTGGATGCCGTCCTCGACCAGCTTCTTCGCGTTGTCCCAGGCGCCACCGGAGTTGGCCAGGAACACGGCCATCAGGGTGCCGGTGGCGATCGCGCCGCCCAGGTAGCCGGCCAGCGGGCCGAGGCCCAGCCCGAAGCCGACCGCGATCGGCGCCATCACGGCCAGCAGGCCGGGGGTGATCAGCTCACGCAGCGAATCCCGGGTGCAGATGTCGACCACCCGGCCGTACTCGGGCCGCTCGGTGCCGTCCATGATGCCCGGACGGGTGCGGAACTGGTTGCGCACCTCGAACACCACCGCGCCGGCCGCGCGGGACACCGCGTTGATGGCCAGCCCGGAGAACATGAACACCACGGCCGCGCCGATGATCACGCCGACCAGGGTGTTCGGGCTGACGATGGTGTTCAGGAAGTTGGTGTTGTCGGCGATGTCGCCGGTGGCCTTGCCCGCTGACTGCAGACCCTGCCGGATGGCGTCCTGGTAGGAGCCGAACAGCGCGGTCGCGGCGAGCACCGCGGTGGCGATCGCGATGCCCTTGGTGATGGCCTTGGTGGTGTTGCCCACCGCGTCCAGCTCGGTGAGGATCTGGGCGCCTTCGCCGCTCACGTCGTGGGACATCTCGGCGATGCCCTGGGCGTTGTCCGAGACCGGGCCGAAGGTGTCCATGGCCACGATCACGCCGACCGTGGTGAGCAGGCCACAGCCGGCCAGGGCCACCGCGAACAGCGCCACCGAGACCGAGGCGCCGCCCAGCAGGAAGGCGCCGAACACCGCGGCCGCGATCACCAGAGCGGTGTAGACCGCGGACTCGAAGCCCACCGAGATGCCGGACAGGATCACCGTCGCCGCGCCGGTCAGCGAGGTCTTGCCGACGTCCTGCACCGGCTTGTGCTCGGTGCCGGTGTAGACACCGGTCAGCCACAGGATGACCGAGGCGAGCACGATGCCGATCAGCACCGCGACGATCGCGATGACCGCCGGGTTGCCCTTGTGCGAGGCCAGCGCGGCGCCGTTCACGTCCAGCCCGATGCCCTTGAGCTTGGAGAAGTTGCTGGGCAGGTAGACGAACGCGGCGATCGCGCACAGCACCGCGGAGATGACGGCCGAGATGTAGAAGCTGCGGTTGATGGTCTTCAGCCCGCCCTCGCCCGGACGGGACCGGGTGATGAAGACGCCGATGATCGCGGTGATCACGCCGATCGCCGGCACGATCAGCGGGAACAGCAGGCCCTTGGTGCCGTAGGCGACCGAGCCGAGGATCAGCGAGGCGACCAGGGTCACCGCGTAGGACTCGAACAGGTCCGCCGCCATGCCGGCGCAGTCACCGACGTTGTCACCGACGTTGTCGGCGATGGTGGCGGCGTTGCGCGGGTCGTCCTCCGGGATGCCGGCCTCGACCTTGCCGACCAGGTCGGCACCCACGTCGGCCGCCTTGGTGAAGATGCCGCCGCCGACACGCATGAACATGGCCAGCGTCGCTGCGCCGAAGCCGAAGCCCTCGAGCACCTTGGGAGCGTGGTCGGTATACACCAGCACCACGATCGAGGCACCGAGCAGGCCCAGGCCGACGGTCGCCATGCCGACCGCGCCACCGGTCCGGAACGCGATCCGCATGGCGCGTTCCCGGCCGGTGGTGGTGGCCGCGGCCGCCACCCGCAGGTTGGCGCGGGTGGCCAGCCACATGCCGAAGTAGCCGATGGTGCCGGAGAAGGCCGCCCCGACCAGGAAGAAGATCGACCGGCCGATCCGCTGGCCGGCGTCATCGGCCGGCAACGCGAACAGCACCACGAAGACCACGGCCACCACCACGCTGAGCGTGCGGAACTGGCGGGCGAGGTACGCCTGGGCGCCTTCCTGGACCGCTTCGGCGATCGACCTCATGTTCGGTGTGCCCTGGTCGGCCGAGAGCACCTCCCGGAACAGCACGAACGAGAAGACCAGCGCGATCAGGGCTACCACCCCGACCACAGTGACCAGCCCCCGGTCGCCGCCGGAGAAGGCAGCGGCCGTTACCTGCCCGGCGGGGGCAAGCGCCGGATGGGACAAAGCCATATCGCAGAACTCCTTCAACCATCGAGGTGGGTTGCTCGTGTCGCCCGACAGTTCGGCCTTGGCAGATCACCCGCCTCTGGTCGGGCGTGTGGTTGGGGCGCGGCGTCGGCCGTCGTAGCGGTTGCGGCGCAGTCTATGGGACGCACGGAGCAGCCGCGCGGAGCGGTGGGCGTGCCCTGGGATAAACCCCACATAAAGTGCTG
>DASUAC010000473.1:0-8748 GCA_035763985.1 Jatrophihabitans sp.
CGTCAACGCCATCTGCCCGGGCTATGTGGACACCCCGATGACCGATGCCACGGTGGAGGCGATCGCCGCCCGGACCGGCCGCAGCCCGGACGAGGCCCGCGCCGCGCTGGCCCGCCGGCAGCCGATCGGCCGGCTGATCAACCCGGACGAGGTGGCCGAGGCGGTCCGGTTCTGCCTGGCCAACGCCGCGGTCACCGGCCAGGGCATCAACGTGGACGGCGGAGCGGTGCAGTCATGAGCGCTCGCGCGAAGGACCGGGTGGGACAGTGAGCGCTGGCGCGAAGGACCGGGTGGGACAGTGAGCGTTGGCGCGAAGGACCGGGTGGGACAGTGAGCGTTGGCGCGAAGGACCGGGTGGGACAGTGAGCATCGAACGGATCAACCCGACCGAGCTGGCCAAGCCGTCCGGCTTCAGCCATGCGGTACGCGCGAGCGGAACCACCCGGATCTACCTGGCCGGCCAGACCGCGCTGGACGGTACCGGCGCCATCGTCGGTGCCGGCATCGTCGAGCAGTTCGAGCAGGCGCTGACCAATCTGCTCACCGCGCTGGCTGCCGCCGGCGGCACGCCCGAGCAGTTGGTCACGGTCACCATCTACATCGTCGACGTCGGCGGTTACCGCGAGCATGCCCGGGAGATCGGCGCGGTCTGGCGGCGGCTGGCCGGCACCGAGTACCCCGCCATGGCCGGCATCGGGGTGGCCCGGCTGTGGGACGAGGCGGCTCTCGTCGAGTTGCAGGGCATCGCCGAGATTCCCGTTCGAACCTAGGCGTCGATGACGGCGGTCGCGTGTCGCTGTGCGGCCGGCCGCAGCCATTCGTTCAGCTCGGCGAACAGCTCGGCCGCCGGGGCACCGTCCCAACCCCTCGGCAGCACCTCGGCCGGCAACCCGGGGTCGAGGTAACGCAGCCGCCGCCAGCCGGTGAGCATCCGTACGTACTCGGCGAACGCCTCGCCGTCGGACGGCGGATGCAGTTCCAGCCGCTGCCGTACCGGCCGATAGCAAGCCAGGAATTGCCCGTACCGCTCGGCCAAATCCGCCAGATCCCACCAGTCCCGGACCCGGTCGGGCAGCTCGGCGTAGCCGAGATAGTCGCTGCGGAAGATGTCGACGTAGCCGGACAGCTGCCGCCGGGCGAGCACCTCGCGCGCCTCGCCGGCCAGCCGGCCGGGCGCCAGCCAGACCCCGGGCGCAACCGGTCCGAAGCCCAGCCGGGCCAGCCGGCTGCGCAGCTCGTGCCGTTTGCCGCGTTCGGCCTCCGGCACGGTGAACACCACCTGCACCCAGCCGTCGGCCAGGCTCGGCTGCTCCTGGTCGAAGATCCGCCGGTCGCCGTCGGCCATCACCTCCAGCATCGACGGCGACAACGCATACCCGGCCACCCCGGCAACGTTCACGCTGTGCAGCGCATCCCGCCGTTTGAGCCGGGAGATCGAGGACCGCACCGCCTGCGAGTCCACCTCCAGCTCGGCCATCAGCCGGACCACCGCGGCAACCGGCAGCCAATCCCGCTCGGTTCGGGCGTACAGCCCGAAGATGGTGACGATCAGCTGCCGGGGCGGCACGGCGGCAACCTCGGCCGGCGGCCGGGGGTATGGCGTGTTCTTGACTGCCGTCACGAGGGGAGCATACTGGCAGCACGCGCCACGCCCTAGGAGTAGAACAGTGAAGCTCTCGCCGTCCGCGCACGTGGATACGTTCTGCCGCGATCACCTGCCGCCGCCGGAGCAGTGGCCGCAGCTGATCTTCGAACTGCCGGAACTGCATTATCCGGAACGGCTGAACTGCGCCGAGGTGCTGCTCGATGAGATCGTGGCGACCCAGGGCGCCGACCGGCCGGCGGTGCTCAGCCCCACCGAGACCTGGAGCTACGGCGAGCTGCTGACCCGGGCCAATCAGCTGGCGCACTACCTGGTCGACGACGCCGGCCTGCCGCCCGGCCAGCGGGTGCTGCTGCGCGGGCCGAACAACCCGTGGCTGGTGGCCTGCTGGTTCGCGGTGCTCAAGGCCGGCGGCGTGGTGGTGGCCACCGTGCCACTGCTGCGCAGTTCCGAGCTGACGGCGCTGGTGGAACTCACCCGGGCGACGATTGCCCTGTGCGATCACCGGTTCACCCAGGACCTCGCGCCGGTGGCCGCCGCCGGTAACCTGACCATGCTGCAGTACGGCGGCCCGGACGAGTCCGACCTCACCCGGGTTTCTGCCGATAAACCAACCCAGTTCGCCAACGTCGCCACCGCGGCCGACGACGTCGCGCTGCTGGCTGCCACCTCCGGCACCACCGGCACGCCGAAGGCGACCATGCATTTCCATCGCGATGTGCTGGCCATCGCGGACACCTTCGGCAAGTACCAGGTGCAGGGCCGGCCGGACGACATCTTCACCGGCACCCCGCCGCTCGCGTTCACCTTCGGCCTGGGCGGGCTGCTGGTGTTCCCGATGCGGGTGGGTGCGGCCACCCTGCTGATCGAGCGTGCCACCCCGGTGGAATTGGCCGAGCTGGTCGAGCGATTCGGCGCCACCGTGCTCTCCACCGCGCCGACCGCCTACCGGGCGATCCTGCGGGCCGGCCAGCACGATCGGCTGCGCAGCATCCGCCGCGCCATCTCGGCCGGCGAGCACCTGCCCAAGCCGGTGTGGGAGGAGATGCACGACAAGACCGGCATCCGGCTGATCGACGGCATCGGCAGCACCGAGATGCTGCACGTGTTCATCTCCGCCGCCGACGCCGACATCCGGCCCGGCTCGACCGGCCGGGAGGTGCCGGGTTATCACGCCGCGGTGCTGGACGCCGAGGGCAATCCGGTGCCGGACGGCACCGCGGGCCGGCTGGCGGTGATCGGCCCCACCGGCTGCCGGTACCTGGCCGATCCGCGGCAGGCCAACTACGTCCAGCACGGCTGGAACATCACCGGCGACACCTATACCCGCGATGCCGACGGCTATTTCTGGTACCAGGCGCGCAGCGACGACATGATCGTCTCCTCCGGTTACAACATCGCCGCGCCAGAGGTGGAGCGGGCGCTCGAGCAGCACCCCGACGTGCTGGAGTGTGCGGTGGTGGCCCGGCCGGACCTGGAGCGCGGCTCGATCGTGCACGCCGCGGTGGTGCTGCGCGAGGGCGCCGAACCGGACGCGGCCAAGATCGCCGAACTGCAGGAGTTCACCAAGCAGGCCATCGCACCGTACAAGTACCCGCGGTCGATCGAGTTCGTGACCGCGCTGCCGCGCACCGCCACCGGCAAGCTGCAGCGGTACCGGCTGCGCGAGCCGGAAGCGGCCCGGTAGTCCGGCCGTCAGGAAGGGAACACCCTTATGCGCATTGCGGTTCTCGGCGGCGGGCCCGGCGGGCTGTACTTCGCAGCGCTGGCCAAGGCGCTGGATCCGCGGGCCGAGATCCGGGTCTGGGAACGCAACGCACCGGACGACACGTTCGGCTTCGGGGTGGTGTTCAGCGACGAGACGCTGGGCGGCATCGAACATGCCGACCCGGTCATCTACGCCCGGATGGCCGAGCGGTTCGCTCGCTGGGACGACATCGACATCCACTACCGGGACACCGTCACCACGGTCGGCGGCCAGGGCTTCGCGGCGATGGGCCGCAAGGTTCTGCTGCAACTGCTGCAGGAACGCTGCCTGGAACTCGGGGTGCGGATCGACTTCCGGACCGAGGCGCCGGACGTGGATTCGCTCAGCCGCGACTTCGACCTGGTGATCGCCGCCGACGGCGCGAACTCGGCGGTACGCACCAAGTACGCCGACGTGTTCCGGCCGTCGCTGGAAACCGGCCGGAACAAGTACATGTGGCTCGGCACCGACCTGGTGTTCGAGGCGTTCAAGTTCTACATCTGCCCCACGCCGTACGGCGTGATGCAGGTGCACGGCTACCCGTACGACGCCGAAGCCAGCACGTTCATCATCGAGATGCACTCCGACGTCTGGCAGCGCGCCGGGTTCGCCGAATCCGCCGCGGGGCATTTCCCGCCCGGGATGAGCGACGAGCGGTCGGTCGCCCGGATCAGCGAGCTGATCGGTGACATCCTCGCCGGCCACCGGATCCTGACCAACAACTCCAAGTGGCAGAGCTTCACCACGATCTCCAACGGCAGCTGGCGAAACGGCAACGTGGTCCTGCTCGGCGATGCCGCGCACACCGCGCACTTCTCGATCGGCTCGGGCACCAAGCTGGCGATGGAGGACGCGCTGGCCCTCGTCGCCTGCCTGCACGAGCAGCCCTCCGTCGAACTTGCGCTGGCCGCGTACGAGGCGGAGCGCCGGCCGGTGGTGCTGTCCACCCAGCGGGCCGCCCGGGCCAGCCTGGATTGGTTCGAGAGCATCGGGCATTACGTGCAGCAGCCGCCGGAGCGGTTCGCGTTCAACATCGTCACCCGCAGCCGCCGGATCACCTACGACAACCTGCGGCTGCGCGATCCGGAGTTCGTGGCCGGGATGGACCGGTGGTTCGCCGAGCATGAGGTCCAGCGGGCCGCGGCGGCCAGCGCCGAGGCCCGGCCGCCGATGTTCCACCCGTTCCGGCTCGGCCGGCTGGAGTTGAAGAACCGGGTGGTGGTCTCGCCGATGGACATGTACCTGGCTGAGGACGGCCTGCCGACCGACTTTCACCTGGTACACCTGGGCTCCCGGGCGCTGGGTGGCGCCGGCCTGGTGATGACCGAGATGGTGTGCGTCTCGCCGTCCGGCCGGATCACGCCCGGCTGCGCCGGCATCTACACGCCGGAACAGGAACAGGCCTGGGCGCGCATCGTGGATTTCGTGCACGCGCAGAGCACCGCCAAGATCGGCCTGCAACTCGGCCACTCCGGCCGCAAGGGCTCCACCAGGCTGATGTGGGAGGGGATCGACGAACCGCTGCCGGACGGCAACTGGGAGGTGGTCGGGCCGTCCGCGCTGCCGTACGCACCGGCTAACCAGGTGCCGCGCGAGCTGACGCCGTCGGATATGGCCGTGATCAAAGGCGAATTCGTGGCTTGTGCCGAGGCCGGGGCCCGGGCCGGCTTCGACCTGCTGGAACTGCACTGTGCGCACGGCTATCTGCTGTCGTCGTTCCTCTCGCCGCTGTCGAACCGGCGGACCGACGAGTACGGCGGCGAACTGGCCGACCGGCTGCGCTATCCGCTGGAGGTGTTCGACGCGGTCCGGGCTGCCTGGCCGGCGGAGAGGCCGATCAGCGTGCGGATCTCGGCCACCGACTGGTACGAGGGCGGCAACGACGTGGCGGAGGCGGTGCAGATCGCGCGGGCGTTCGCCGAGCACGGCGCCGATGCCATCCACGTCTCGACCGGGCAGGTGGTCAAGGACGAGAAGCCGGCGTACGGGCGCAGCTACCAGACCCCGTATGCGGACCGGATCCGCAACGAGATCTCCGAACGGTACGGGGCCGCGGTGATCGCGGTCGGCGCGATCTCGTCCTACGACGACGTGAACTCGATCCTGCTCGCCGGCCGGGCCGACCTGGTGGCGATCGGCCGGCCGCACCTGTACGACCCGCACTGGACGCTGCATGCCGCTGCCGACCAGGAGTACGCCGGGCCGGGCGCGGACTGGCCGGCGCCGTACCGGGCCGGCAGCCGCAAGCCGTTCACCGGACGCACCGACGGGCCGCGGCCGCGACTCACCCTGATCCGGGAACCGGATCCGGGCACCCGGCACGACCGCTGGCGACCCTAGCCGTCACCAGCGCACGGTGACCCTGGCCGTCACCAGCGCACGGTGACCCTGGCCGGCTTGCGGAAGACCAGGCCGCGGGGTGGTCCGGACTCCTGTTCGACCACGCGGGCATCCCGGCCGAGCAACTCGGTGAGCACGGCTTCGGTCTGCAACCGGGCCAGCTGGGCGCCGAGGCAGTAGTGCGGACCGGCCGCGAAGGCCAGCTGCCGGTTGACGTTCGGCCTTGTGATGTCGAAGGAATCCGGATCGCTGAAGACGGCCGGGTCCCGGTTCGCGGCCGACAGCGAGACGATCACCAGCTCACCGGCCGGGATGGTTGTCCCGGCCAGCGACACCGGTTCGGTGGTGTAGCGATCCACCCGGGACGCGGCCGGCTCCAGCCGCAGCGACTCATCGATGGCCGCCGGGATCAGTTCCGGATCCCGGCGTACGGCGGCGGCCTGCTCGGGCTGCCGGAGCAGGTGCCAGACCGCCAGCGCGATCATCGCCTCGGTGGTCTCGATGCCACCGAAGAGCAGGATGCCGGCGTTGGCGACCGCCTCGGTGAGGGTGAGCGTGCCGCCGAGGTCCGTTCGCCGGTCGGCCATGGCGGCCGCGATCTGCTCCGACAGCTCGGCGTGGGCCCGTACCGCGGCGGCGCCGGCCGGCTCGCCGGCGCTGATCCGGTCGACGCCGGTGACGATCTCGGCATACCAGGCCAGCAGGGTGTCCGGCGCGATGCCGGTGAGGCCGAGCAGTTCGCGCATCACCGAGACCGCGAGCGGGCCGGCCAGTTGGCTGCGCAGCTCGACCGTGCCGTGCTGCCGGCCCAGCAGCCGGCTCACCTCGGCACGGACGTAGCCGGCGAACCCCTCCCGCACCGGGGCGCTCCGCAGGCCGGGCGCGAACGCCCCGTTGAACCGGGCATGCTCGGCCCCGTCGGTGGACAGCATCGAGGGCCCGAACAGCTGGCCGGTGGAGAATCGCGGGTCGTCCACGGTGAAGCGGGCCGGATCGCGCAGGACAGCCGAGGCGATCGGGTGGCTCAGCACCACCCAGCCGGCCAGCGCCGGTACCCGGACCACCGGCCCCGCAGCCCGCAGCCGGTGCCAGTGCGGATGCGGGTCGTCGGTCAGCTGTTCGAGGGTCGGCTCGTCCGGGCGGACCATCCGTCGACGGTAGCGCAGCCCGCCGTAGGCTGACCGGGTGGAGCTGACGCACATCGACGCCTCCGGGGCGGCCCGGATGGTGGACGTCTCGGCCAAGGACGTGACGGTACGGGAGGCCACGGCCAGCGCGGTGTTCCGGACCACCGCCGAGGTGATCCGGCTGCTGCGTGGTGCGGAGCTGCCGAAGGGTGACGCGCTGGCGGTGGCGCGCATCGCCGGCATCGCGGCCGCCAAGCGCACCCCCGAGCTGATCCCGCTCTGCCATCCGGTGGCCATTCACGGGGTGACCGTGGAGCTGGCGCTCGGCGAGGACCGGGTCGACATCACCGCGGTCGTACGCACCGCCGACCGGACCGGCGTGGAGATGGAGGCGCTGACCTGCGTGACCACCGCCGGGCTTGCCCTGTACGACATGGTCAAAGCGGTGGACCGGTCGGCGGTGCTGACCGACGTCCGGCTGGAGCACAAGGCAGGTGGCCGGCGCGGCGAATGGCAGCGGTCATGACCGGCGCCGCGGTCATCACCTGCTCCAACCGGTCGGCCGCCGGGGTGCGGGAGGACGATTCCGGCGAGCTGCTGGCCGAGTCGGTGGTGGAGTGGGGGTTCGAGCTGCTGTCCCGAGCGGTGGTGCCGGACGAGGTCGCGGCGATCCAGGACGCGGTGCGGACCGCGGTGGCTGCCGGGGCTCGACTGGTGCTGACCACCGGTGGCACCGGAGTGACCCCCGCCGACGTGACGCCGGAGGCGATCGTGCCCCTGTTGGACAAGCAGATTCCCGGCATAGCGGAGCGTCTGCGGGCGGCCGCCGTGGACCGGGTGCCCACCTCGGTGCTGTCGCGCGGAGTGGCCGGGCTGATCGGCAATGCCCTGGTGGTGACGCTGCCCGGTTCGCCCGGCGGGGTGCGGGACGGCATCGCGGTGCTCCAGCCGCTGGTCGGGCACGTGCTGGATCAGGTGTCCGGCGGCGATCACCGGCCCGGAGGTGGGGTGTGAAGGTCAGGCTGGCAGCGATCTCCGATCAGCCGCTGGATGTGGCCGCGCACTCGGCCGCGGTCCGATCGGCTACGGCAGGTGCCGATGTCACGTTCTGCGGCGTGGTGCGCGATCACGATCATGGACGACGGGTGGTCGAGCTGGAGTACAGCAGCTATCCGACGGCCGAGCAGATACTGCGCGAGGTTGCCGAGGAGATCGCCGCCGAGGAGTCGGTGATCGCGGTGGCGGTCAGCCACCGGGTCGGGATGCTCATGGTCGGGGACGTGGCCCTGGTCGCCTCGGTGACCGCGGCGCATCGCAAGCAGGCGTTCGAGAGTTGCCAGCGGCTGGTCGACCAGGCCAAGGCCCGGCTGCCGATCTGGAAGCGGCAGGTGTTCGCCGACGGCACCGACGAGTGGGTGAACTGCCCGTAGCGGAGTCCGGCGTCGGCAGCGGGCTTGGAGCGTTCGGCTGCGAGCGAGCTGGAGTGTTCAGCCGCCGGCTGGAGTGTTCGGCCGCGAGCGAGCTGCAAGTTCAACTCCCGGCGAGCTGGAGTGTTCAGCCGCCGGCCGAAGTCACGCGATTCAGCCGCCGGCGAACGGCGGCAGGATGTCGATCACGGCGCCGGGCCGCAGCGGTTGGTGTTCGTCGCTGCGGGATGCGTCGACCAGGACCGAGCTGGCCGCCAGTACGGCGGCCAGCTCGGGGCGGCGTTGCAACTGGGCGCGCAGGTCAGCCAGATCCACTGCGGTGACCTGCTCCGATTCTCGGCCGGCCGCCCGGCGGGCGCCGGCCCAGTACCGGACGGTGACCTCGGACGCCATCAGGAACCGTCGGGCTCCTGTCCGGCACCGGCCTCGGTGGTCGCCGGTGTACTTGCTGTCTCGGTGGCCGCCGATTCGGTCGGGTGGGTGGTGCTGGGTGGCGGCTCGGTG
>DASUAC010000474.1:0-6064 GCA_035763985.1 Jatrophihabitans sp.
CGGCGGACTCGGTGGAGCTTGCTTTGGCGGACCCGGCGGCCGAGGCGGACTCGACGGACTCGGCCACCCGGTCGAACAGCCGGGCGCCGATCTCGAAGTCGTTGGCCAGTTCGGAGGCGGTCTGGCCGGCGTCGACCTTCACCTCGATCGCGTGGTACCAGGTGGCGAGCGGGTCGCTCCAGGCCTCCACCACGAACTGCCACAGCCCGGTCCGGTCGGCGACCACCTCGGCCCGCCAGCGGTCGGTGCCGGCCGCCAGCGGCCGCATCCGGTTCAGCGGGGCCTCGGAGCCGTCCGGCGACCGCCACACCACCGAAGCGGCGACCGCGTCGTGACCCTCCCGGAAGACGTTCGCCTCGATGCCGACCCGCTCGCCGATCACCGCGCGAGAGGGCAGTTCGCCGAAGGCGATCACCGGATGTACCGAGTTCAGTCCCAGTCGTCCAGCCACATTCCCACCGTAGCGCGTGGCCCGGTGGGCCATCGAGGCGACAGCGAGGGAGCATCGCAGGCGCGAAGCGCCGGAGGCGAGTGAGCATCGAGCGAGGAACGAGCGAGGCGCAGAGCGAGTTGACGACCGGAGCGGACCGAGCGCGGAGCCGAGCAGTAAGCATCGAGGCAGCCACCGGCACGCATCGACCACAACCGCCGGTGGCTGTGACAACAACCGGCCAGCGGGTGGGGATGCGCCGGAAACGCTCCCACCGAGCGGCTAGGGTAGTCGGCTATGAAAGCACTACGTCGGCTCACCGTTCGCGCCGCGCTACCCCCGCAACTTGTTCCGCTCGGCGAGATCGTGGCGAACCTGCGCTGGTCCTGGCATCCCGAATCCCTCGACCTGCTGGAGTCGGTGGATTCCGAGCTGTGGAACGAGTGCAACGGTGATCCGACCGCGATGCTGGGCGCGGTCAGCAACGACCGGCTGGCGGCGCTGGCCAAGGACCGCAAGTTCCTGCGCCGGCTGTCCGACATCTCCGACGACCTCCGCGACTACCTGGAGCAGCCGCGCTGGTACCAGCGGCAGCAGGAGCAGCGCGTCCAGGCGGGCGAGCCGCCGCTGCCGTCCTCGATCGGCTACTTCTCCCCGGAGTTCGGCATCACCGAGGTGCTGCCGCAGTACTCCGGCGGCCTCGGCATCCTGGCCGGTGACCACCTGAAGTCCGCCTCGGACCTCGGCGTGCCGATCATCGGCGTCGGCCTGCTCTACCGGGCCGGCTACTTCACCCAGTCGCTGTCCCGCGAGGGCTGGCAGCAGGAGCGCTACCCGTCGCTGGACGCGCAGGGCCTGCCGATCACGCCGCTGCGCGATGCCGGCCAGAACCTGGTCCGGGTCAGCCTGGGCCTGCCGCACGGCCGGACGCTGAATGCCCAGGTGTGGATGGCCTCGGTGGGCCGGGTGCCGCTGCTGCTGCTGGACTCCGACGTCGAGGACAACGATCAGGCCGCTCGCTCGGTCACCGACCGGCTGTACGGCGGCGGCCCGGAGCACCGACTGGTGCAGGAGCTGTTGCTGGGCATCGGCGGCGTCCGGGCGGTGCGGGCGTACTGCGCGGTGACCGGCCATCCGGCGCCCGAGGTGTTCCACACCAACGAGGGGCATGCCGGTTTCCTGGGCATCGAGCGGATCAGCGAGCTGACCGACGGCCCGGCCAAGCTGAGCTTCGATGAGGCGCTGACCGCCACCCGGGCCGGCACCGTGTTCACCACCCACACCCCGGTGCCGGCCGGCATCGACCGGTTCGACCGGGAGCTGGTGGAGGCCTACCTGTCCGGCGTGCCCGGCGTGCCGGTGGACAAGATCCTGGCGCTCGGCGCGGAGGAGGACCCGACCAAGTTCAACATGGCCTACATGGGCCTGCGGCTCGGTCAGCGGGCCAACGGCGTCGCGCAGCTGCACGGCCGGGTCAGCCGGAGCATGTTCAACAACCTGTGGCCGGGCTTCGACACCGAGGAGGTGCCGATCATCTCGGTCACCAACGGGGTGCACGCGCCGACCTGGATGGCCCGCGAGATCCAGGAGGTGGCCGAACGGGTGGTCGGGCACGAGGCCATCTCGGCCGGCCAGGGCTGGGGCTCCATCGACGAGGTCAGCGACAGCGAGCTGTGGAACCTCAAGCATCAGCTGCGGGAACGGCTGGTGCTCGAGATCCGGCGCCGGATCCGGCAGTCCGGCCTGGAACGCGGCTACTCCTCGATGGAGCTGGGCTGGACCGCGACCGCGTTCGACCCGGACGTGCTGACCATCGGCTTCGCCCGCCGGGTGCCGTCCTACAAGCGGCTGACCCTGATGCTGCGCGATCCGCAGCGGCTGAAGCGGCTGCTCACCGACCCGGAGCGGCCGGTGCAGATCGTGGTGGCCGGCAAGTCGCATCCGGCCGACGACGGTGGCAAGGAGCTGATCGCCCAGCTCGTCCGGTTCGCCGACGACCCGGAGGTACGGCACCGGATCGCCTTCCTGCCCGACTACGACATCGGCATGGCGCGCTACCTGTACTGGGGCAGCGACGTCTGGCTGAACAACCCGCTGCGTCCGCTGGAGGCCTGCGGCACGTCCGGCATGAAGGCGGCCCTGAACGGCGGGCTCAACCTCTCCATCAAGGACGGCTGGTGGGACGAATGGTGCGAGGACGGCAAGAACGGCTGGGCGATCCCGTCCGCCGACGAGTCGCTGTCCGGGACCACCGACGAGCACCGTGACTCGGTGGAGGCCGCCGCGCTGTACGAGCTGATCGAGCATCAGGTGGCGCAGCGCTTCTACACCCGGGACTCGGCCGGCATCCCGGTCCAGTGGATCGCCATGGTCCGCTACACGCTCAAGTCGCTCGGCCCGAAGGTGCTGGCGACCCGGATGGTGCAGGACTACATCGACCGGCTGTACGCGCCGGCCGCCCAGTCCGCCGCCCGGCTGACCGCCGACGGCTACGCGCCGGCCCGGGAGCTCGCGGCCTGGAAGAGCGCGGTGAACGGGGCCTGGAAGAACGTCCTGGTACGCCATGTGGAGTCCAACATCGAGGGTGACCCGAGCCTCGGCGGCACCCTGGGGTTGCGGGCCGACGTGGCGCTGGGCGACCTGCGCGCCTCGGACGTCAAGGTGCAGGCGGTGTACGGCTCGGTGGACGCCGACAACCGGCTGATCAGCTATCAGACACTGCCGCTGCAGTTGGCCGAGGAACGGGACGGGGCGGGCGTGTTCGCCGGCGAGATCCCGCTGCGCAAGGCCGGGCCGTTCGGCTACACCGTCCGGGTATTGCCGTCGCATCCGCTGCTGGCCAGCGAGGTGGAGCTCGGCCTGGTGGCCACCGCCGAGCAGCCGTAGCCGGTCCGCGGCGGTCTTCGCCGGGTGTTCTGGGGCTGGTCCGCCGCGCCAGCTGGCTGCCGCGGCGCCGTTCGCCCGACCGCCGTTCGCCCGGCTGCCGTTCGCCTGGCCGCCTTTCGCCTGGCCGCCGCGGGGATCGCTCGCCGGCGGCGCTGGCGTGGCGTGACTGCGTGGCGGGTCGGCGCTATTCCTATGATGCTTCTCGCTGTCGGCAGTTGCAGCGGTGGGGGAGGCTAACGCTAGTTGGCGTATTCGCCACCGCTGTAGCCATACACCAAAAGCACTGTCTAAGAACGAATGCTGCAATTGCCATATAGCCCGCGAGCCCAGTTTTGGAGGGACCGGTAGGCTGGCGCGGGCATCGCCCGTCCCAATCCAAGTAGTTGCTGAGGCGTATCGAGTGCAGGAGAAGTCATACGAATGACGAATCATGTAACGATTGAATATTTCTCGCTGCGCCAGGCACCGCGGGGCCTTCGGCCGACCCGCCGGGCGGGCGCAGTCATGCCCGCGGATCGATGACCGCATTCGCGCCGGCCGCCGGTCTGCCGTCCGCCCGGCCGGGCCCGCCGCCTCGGTACGGCCGGGCGAGCTAACCCCGTCCTGGCCGAAGCCGCCGCCCGTCCTGGTCAAGCCGAAGGGAAGTCGTTGGAGTCGATGGACCCGCTCGCGTGCAGGCTGCTGCACCTGTTGCCGCGCACCCGGTCCGGACGGGTACCGGCGGCATCGAGTGGTCGTTGGGCATGCCTGGAACTGACCGGCCTGCCGTCCGGGCCGGTCTTGCGCTCCGCCCGCGAACTGGTGGTGCACCGGCCGTCCGCGCTCACCCTGCAGGTGCTGGCGGCGGCGCCGAACCTGCTTGCCGTGGTGCTGCCGGAACACTGCCGGTTGCCGGTGCCGGTGACCACCGAGCTCGCCCGGCGGCAGATCGCCACGGTGTGGCGGCGGCTGCCCGGACCGATGCCGGATCTCGCCGGGCCGGCTCTCGTCGGGTCGGTGCTCCAGCCGGCCCGTCCGCCCGCGAGCTGCGCGATGACCTGGCGCGGAAGCATGCCGTGACGGCAGCCGGGTCGGCCGAACACGTCGTGGTGATTCATCGCTGGCGTGCCAGCGGCGGGCTGTACCAGGACTACCTCGACCACCTGGCGGTGGACGTCAGCTACATCGTGCCGCCGGCCGCGGCCGGTTCGGTGCCGCGCACCGCCGCCGGGGTCGAGGTGGTGGACCGGATCGACGACCTGGTCGCGCTGGCGAACGCCGCGGGCCGGCTGCGCCGGCAGGTCGGGCCGCCGACCCGGATCGTGGCACTGGCCGCGGACGACCAGGACGCCGCCGCCGAACTGCGGGTGCTGCTCGGCTGTGCCGGCCAGCGGCCGGAGGACCGGGCGACGTTGCGTGACCGGTACGCGATGCTGACCGCGGTGGCGGCGGCCGGCATCGAAGTGCAGCGGTTCGCGGTCGTCTCGCAGGGCTCGGACGTGCTGCGGCTGCTCGCCGAACAGCCGGCTCCGGTGCTGCTGACCCCGCGGTTCGGCAGCGCCGAGGCCGTCGAGTTGCTGATCCGGACGCCGGACGACGCCGAGCGGCTCGGCGGCGTGCTGGCCGAGCCGATGCTGGCCAGGGCATATCCGGCGGCGACCCGCTATGCGGTGGCCGGCGTCTGGGACGGCAGCCGGCTGGTGAGCTGGCGGGCCGCTCGCCGGCTCGGTACGGAACCGTCCGCACCGGGCGATCCGGCCGGCGGCTGGCGCGGCTGGGTGGAGCTGGACGGCGACCCGGCGGGCACGGCGTCGGGCGGTCCGGCGGGGCCGGTGGCGCCGGACCGGCTGGCCGAGCTGGCCGGCGCCGCGCTCGGCGCACTGGTCAGCGGCCCGGCCGCGGTGTACGTGGCGATCTCGGCGCGGGACCGGCCCGGCCGGCCGCCGGAGCTCAGCTTCGACCGGGCCAGTACCGGGATGCCCGGCAGCGAACTACCGCTGCTCTGGCAGGAGGTGCACGGGGTCGACCTGGCGGGCGTGGCGCTCGCCGGTCAGCTGGACCGTCCGCTGCCCCGGCTGGCCGGGTTGCGTCCGATGCCGGAGGCCGACGGCGAGACCGGCCGGCTGGGCGGCTGGCTGCAGGTGTTCCTGCCGGTGCCGTGCCGGGTGACCGCGATCGACTTCACGCCCGGTGAGCCGGCACCGTACGCGGCCGTGCTGCCGCGGGTCGGCGAACGGCTGCCGGCCGGTGAACGGGTGGCCGCCGGCCTGCGGTTCCGGGCGGCTCGCACCGCCGAGCTGGAGCGGGCGGTGCATGCGGCGGCCGACGGTCTCCGGTTGCGCTGCGAGCCGCTGTAGGCCGTACGAGCGGGTCGGCTCGCCCGAGTGCGGGTCGGCCTCGCCCAAGTTGGGCTCGGCCTCGCCCAAGTTCGGCTCGGCCGGGAATCAGCTCAGCGGGCGCGGACCGAATCGCGCTCGATGATGGTGACCGGCAACCGCTGGGAGGTCGGCGCCTCGTTCCGCAGCAGGCCGAGCAGCGACTGCATGGCCAGCGAACCCAGGGTGGCGGATGGCACGCTCGCGGTGGTCAGCCCCGGGTGCAGCGCCTCGGCGATCGGCAGGTCGTCGTGGCCCACCACCGATACGTCCTCGGGCACCCGCAGGCCGAGGGCGGCCGACTCGATGTAGACCGCGATGGCGAGGTTGTCGTCCTCGCAGATGACCGCGGTCGGCCGGTCGGGGTGGCCCAGCAACTCCCGCGCCGCCAGCC
>DASUAC010000475.1:0-4701 GCA_035763985.1 Jatrophihabitans sp.
GCCATGCACGCACAGCGAGTCCGGTGACAGCTGCAACGCCGTGCCGTCGGTCGCCACGATGGTGCCGGACTCGGCCAGCTGCCGGACCCGTTCTGCGACAACCGCCGGGTCGGTGAGCACCGCACCGGGTTCCCGGCGGGGCTGCAGGTTGCCGTCCGGCAGGTACGCGCGGTCGGCGAATGCCTCGACCCGGCAAGGGAATCCGGCCTCGGACGCCTGCCGGGCCAGCTGCGAGCCGGGCAGCGTCAGCACCGGCAGCGGGTCCGGCCAGACCCGGAGCGCATCGACCAGCGCTCCGGCGACCAGCGGATCGGTTGCGGCGGCGTGGTAAAGCGCGCCGTGTGGCTTGAGGTAGCGCACCCGGTCGCCGGCCGCCCGGGCGAATCCGTCCAGCGCACCGAGTTGGTAGAGCACGTCCGCGGTCAGCTCGGCCGGTTCCATCTCGATCCGGCGCCGGCCGAAGCCGGCCAGATCCCGGTAGCTCACCTGAGCCCCGATCGCCACGCCACGCGCCACCGCCTGCTCGCACACCCGGCGCATGATCAGCGGGTCGCCGGCGTGGAAACCGCAGGCCACGTTGGCGCTGCTGATCACCGAGAGCAGGCCGGCGTCGTCGCCGGATGTCCAGTGCCCGAAGCCCTCGCCCAGATCGGCGTTGAGGTCCAGCCGCGCGGTCACGTCCCTACGGTAGACCGACTCGCGATGCCGGCCGCGAGGAAGGTGGCAACGATCCCGGCGCCCGAGATCGCCACCGCGGTCAGCATCGCGCTGGGCGGTGACGGCGAGAGCGCGAAGAATTGCCGGCCCAGCGGCGTCAGCAACGCCAGCGCGAACCCGGCCGCCATCGCCGCGACCAGGCCGAGCTTCCACCAGGCGAGCGGCCGGGCGACCACGATCAGGGCGGCCAGCGCGATCCCGAACAGCGTGACGGTCGCGGCGGTGCGCTGCTCGGTCAGGTCGGCCTGCCCCTCGGCGCGTACCGCGTAGTAGCAGCCGAACGTGGCGGCGGCCGCGATCAGCCCGATCGGCACCGCCAGCCGCAGTACCCCGCGCAGCAGTTCACCCTGCACCCGCTCGGTGTTCGGCGCCAGGGCCAGGAAGAACGCCGGGATGCCGATGCTGAGCGTGCCGATCAGGGTGAGATGCCGGGGCAGGAACGGGAACGGCAGCCGCGCCGCGCCGATCGCCACGGCCAGCAGCGTCGCGTACACCGTCTTGATCAGGAACAGGCTGGCGACCCGCTGGATGTTGCCGATCACCCGGCGGCCCTCGGCGACCACCCGGGGCAGGGTGGCGAAGGCGTTGTCCAGCAACACGATCTGCGCCACCGCCCGGGCGGCCGGGCTGCCGGCACCCATCGCGACGCCGACCTCGGCCTCCTTGAGCGCCAGCACGTCGTTCACCCCGTCGCCGGTCATCGCAACCCGGTGGCCGCCGGCCTGCAACGCGGCCACGATCTGCTGTTTCTGCTCCGGAACCACCCGGCCGAGCACGGTGACTCCGGCCAGCCGCTCGGCGAGTGCCACCGGTCCGGCCGGCAGCCGGCGGGCGTCCACCGGCTGGCCGGCCCCGGGCAACTGCAGTTCGGCCGCGACCGCGCCCACCGAGGCGGCATTGTCGCCGGACAGCACCACCACCGACACGTCCTGCTCGGCGAAGTAGCGCAGGGTAGGACTGGCGTCGGCCCGCAGCCGCTGCTCCAGCACCACCAGCGCAACCGGGCGGACCTGCTCCGGCGGCATGGCCAGGCTCGGCAGCCGATCGGCCCGGCCGAGCAGCAGCACCCGCAGCCCCCGTCCGGCCAACTCGATCGCCGGAGCGAGAGCCGGACTGGCCGGCGGCAGCAGCACGTCCGGCGCGCCCAGCAGCCAGGCGCCGTGGCCGGCGAACCCGGCCCCGCTCCACCGGGCGGCCGAGGAGAACGGCACGGTGCCGGTGACCGGCCAGCCGGGCGGCTCCGGGTAGGCGGCGGCGATGGCCCGCATGCTGGCGTTCGGGCTGGCATCCGCGCCGGCCAGCGCGGCGAGGGCGGCCTCGGCGTCGGGCTCCGGCGCGCCGATCGGGACCAACCGGCCCACCCGCATGCCGGATTCGGTGAGCGTGCCGGTCTTGTCGGTGCACACGGTGTCCACCCGGGCCAGCCCCTCGATCGCGGGCAACTCCTGCACCAGGCAGCGGTAACGGCCGAGCCGGACGACCCCGGCCGCGAACGCGATGCTGGTCAACAGCACCAGGCCTTCGGGAACCATCGGCACCAGGGCGGCAACCACGCCGCGCAGGGTGTCGGGGTAGCCCTGGTTGCCGCGCAACTGCCCGTAGATCGTCACCGCGGCGACCGGGGCGAACAGCCAGGTGACCCACTTCAGGATCTGGTTGATGCCGGCTTGCAGGTCGGACCGGGCCAGGCTGAACTGGCTGGCCCGGGCGGCCAGTCGCGCCGCGTACGCCTGAGCGCCCACCTCGGTGGCCCGGTAGCGGCCGGTACCGGCCACCACGAAGCTGCCGGACAGCAACCGATCGACCGGCTGCTTGGCCACCGGCTCGGCCTCGCCGGTCAGCAGCGACTCGTCCAGTTCCAGCCCGGTCGCGACGAGCAGCGTGCCGTCCACCACGAGTTGGTCGCCCGGGCCCAGTTCGATCTCGTCATCGCGCACCAACTCCTCCGGGGCGAGTTCGCGGACCACGCCGTCCCGCCAGGCCCGCGGCCGGGCTTCGCCGAGGATCGCCAACCGGTCCAGGGTCAGCTTGGCGCGCCACTCCTGGACGATGCCGATCCCGGTGTTGGCCACGATGACGAAGCCGAACAGCGCATCCTGGATCGGCCCGACGACGAGGATGACCGCGAACAACGCACCGAGGATCGCGTTGAACCGGGTGAACACGTTGGCCCGGACGATCTCACCGACCCGCCGGCTGGTACGCCGGGTCCGGATGTTGAGCTGTCCCTGCGCGATCCGGTCACGCACCTGGGCCGCGGTCAGGCCAGGCTGCCCGGCCGCGGGCACCGTCCCGGGCGTGACCGGTCGGGAGAACTCGGTTCGGTCCATGCCGGCCCTCCAGCGTCTCCCGGCCTGGTCTGCGACAGCTCCAGTCCATCCGGTGCCGGCCGGGCTCGCCAGGGTCACAAGACCCGATGTCCCCGGGCCCGACGTGCCCGCCCGCCGGAGCACCCTCCGGTAGGGGAGTGGTAGGGCCGGGGGGACTCGAACCCCCACTGGCACGGACCTAAACCGTGTGCCTCTGCCAATTGGGCTACGGCCCCCAGCGTCGCCGGGCCAGCCTACCGAAGCAGGCGGACGAACTCAGGCGGCGTCCAGCCCCAGGTCCCGGCGCAGCTTCGCCACATGCCCGGTGGCCTTGACGCCGTACTGGGCCAGCTCGATCCGGCCGTCCGGATCGATCACGAAGGTGGACCGGATGACGCCGGTGACCGTCTTGCCGTACAGCTTCTTCTCGCCGTACGCGCCGTAGGCCGCCAGCACCGTCCGGTCCGGGTCGGACAGCAGCGGGAAGGTCAGGCCTTCGGCATCCCGGAACTTGGCCAACTTGGCCGGCTTGTCCGGTGAGATGCCGAGCACCGCGTACCCCTCGCGGGTGAAGCCGGCCAGGCTGTCCCGGAAGTCGCAGGCCTGCTTGGTGCAGCCCGGGGTGGCCGCGGCCGGGTAGAAGTAGACGATCACCCGCCGGCCGCGCAGCTCGGCCAGCCGCACCTCGTTGCCGTCGGCATCGGGCAGCGTGAAATCCGGAGCGGGGTCGCCGACCGCCAGGCGCTGGGTCATGGCGACACCCTATCGGGAGTGCGGGGGTCGCTACCCTGCTTGCTCCTCGCGGTTCTCGGCGCAAGCGCCGTCGATACCCGCCCGTCGCCTTCGCTACGCTGACAGCCGACGATCAGATGCCGAGTACGACAGCCAGACAGGAGAGCGGCGTGGCCGAACGCTCAGCAGCCGAGATCCGCATCGAGCTCGACCAGGCCCGGGACCAGCTCGCCACCTCCGTCGACCAGCTGGCCGATCGGCTTGCGCCGCAGCGGATGATGACCGACGTCAAGGCGAAGCTGGTGGCGAAGGCGACCTCGCCGGCCGGCATGGCGGTGCTCGGCGGCACCGGGTTGCTGCTGACGCTGCTGGTGGTACGCAACCTGCGCCGCAGCCGGCACTAAACCTGAACCGGCCGGCACTGGAACTGAACCGGCGGGCACTGGAACCTGGCCGGCCGCCGAACCGCGGTTCAGCGTCCGCGACCGCCGATGATGGTCGTGACGACCATGACCCGGTTGTTGTCGGGGTTGGTTGGTGACGCTGATGCTGTAGGTGACGAACTGGCCGACCTGCGCCCGGGATGCGGCGGCAGCGATCAGGGCGGTGGGCCGATGTGCCGGCGCAGATCCTCCACCCGCGGCACCGGCCGGTCGAACAGGATCACCACTTCCTGGCCACGGTCGGCGGCGGGCTTGGCCAGCAGCACGTGGCCGGTGAGTTCGAACCGGTCGCCGCACAACGCCAGCCGCACCGTCACCGGCACCTGCGGGACGAACCAGTCCCGGTGCTCGGGATGCACCAATCCGCGCAGCGCCACCTCGGACAGGTCGATCAGCTCAGCCGACACTCCGACCGGCCCGGGCTGGTCGTGCTCGTCGACCACCTCCAGATCGATCTCGACTGCTGCCTCCAGCGCGGAGCGGACGTAGAGCCGGCGCTC
>DASUAC010000476.1:0-5615 GCA_035763985.1 Jatrophihabitans sp.
GGATTTGCCGGCACCCGGTTCGCCGACACAGAAGAACGCCGGGCCGTCACCGTTGACGGCTTGCCGGATCCCATTGAGCAGGGTCGCCAGCTCAGCGTCACGCCCGACCAGGACCGATCCTCGGGTGCGCATGACGCACGCTACTACGAGCTAACGGGGTAGGTCGGTAACGGATTCGTTGATGTTCCTTAACGAATCAGGTTCTGCCTTAGACCAATTCGTTACCGATCGGCTTCGGTTTGGTAGCGGTTCAGACGCCGACGCCGACCGGCAGGCCCTGCAGCCGCAGCAGCAGCTCCCGCACGCCGGTGGCCGGCACCGTACCGGATCTGTCGAGGAGATAACCCGATTCCGGATCGGAGCAGAGCAGCACCGGCGTCTCCGCCGCCCGGTCGGGCAGCCGGCCGTGTGAACCACGCACGCACCCGGCGTCCAGCGGCACCGTGTTCATGGCGTAGCGCAGGCCGAGCTTCTTGCGCACCAGGCCCGCGCCGGCCTTCAGCTTCACCAGCGGGTCGGCCGGGTCGAAGAACAGCTCGGCCGGGTCGTAACCCGGCTTGCGGTGGATCTCCACACCACGCGCGAAATCCGGCGCCTGCTGGTCGGACAGCCAGTAGTAGTAACTGAACCAGGCGTCCGGCTCGGCGACTGCGACCAGGTCACCGGCCCGCGGGTGGTCCAGCCCGTACGCCGCCTGGCCGGCCCGGTCCAGCACCAGCTCCACCCCCGGCAACGCGGTCAGCAAGCCGCGGACGTACCGGATGTCTGCCGGATCCGCTATGTAAACATGGGCGATCTGGTGATCGGCCACCGCGAACGCCCGGGACGTCCACGGATCCAGCTGTTCGCCGTTGGCCTGCCGGTACACCTGCAGCAGGCCCTCGGCACGCAGCCGCCGGTTGATGTGCACGCACCGGCGCACCGAGGTGATGCCGTACTCCGACAGCGCCACGATGGTCGCGCCGGCCGCCTCGGCGTCGGCCAGCAACGGGGCCAGCGCGGTGTCGGCGGCAACAGCGGCGGCCACCGCCTGTGCGGAGTCCGGGCCGTACCGCTGCAGGTCGTAGTCCAGGTGCGGCAGGTAGACCAGCAGCAGGTCGGGCCGGGACTCGGCCAGCACCAGCCGGGCTGCCTCGACGATCCACTCGGTGGACCGGATGCCGGCGGTCGGACCCCAATAGGAGAACAGCGGAAACTCACCCAGCGCGGCGGTCAGCCGGTCGTGCAGCGCGGGCGGCCGGACGTAGCAGTCCGGCGACTTGCGGCCGTCGGCGTGGTAGGCCGGCCGCGGCGTGACCGTGATGTCGGTGCCGGCGCCCATCGCATACCACCAGCACAGGTTGGCCGCCCGGTAGTTCGGCATGAAGCGCCGCGCGGTCTCCCACAGCTTCTCCCCGGCCACCAGCCGATTGTGCTGCCGCCACAGGAAGATCTCGCCCAGCTCCCGGAAGTACCAGCCGTTGCCGACGATCCCGTGCTCGGCCGGGCGCAGCCCGGTCAGCAACGTCGACTGCACGCTGCAGGTGACCGCGGGCAGTACGGTGCCCAGCTGGGCTTGCCAGCCGCGGCCGGCCAGCGCGCGCAGGTTCGGCATGTGCGCCAGGGTGGCCGGGGTCAGGCCGACCACGTCCAGCACCACCAGCGGACGCACTTACCTCACCTCGACAGGGTCGTTCGCCAACGCGGCGCTGGTCCAGGCCAGCTCGGCGGCAACGCCGGCCACCAGGTCGGCGTCGGACAGCGACCGGCCGCCGGACGAGGGCTGGCCGCCGGACGACGGCGGGCAGCCGGATCCGGCACCGTCCGGCAGCACCGGCCAGGTGTAGGTCTCCACCTCGACGTGTGGCGACTCGTGTGGTGACTCGTGCGGCGACTCGTCCGGCCGGTCGGCGAGCGCGGCCAGCGTGGCCCGCAGCACGTCCGAGGTCGAGCGCACCGCGCCGGAAAACGAGCCATGCACCGGCAGGTGAAAGTGCACCCGCCACGGCCCGACCCCGGGCAGCCCGGCCAGTGCCTCGGGCAGGTCGTCGGCGGCCAGCACGCTGCCGTCGGCGGCCAGTTCGCGTACCTGGTGCAGGTAACGCGGCTCGGCGAAGCCGGCCAGCACCGCCCGGCCGGCGGCCTCGGCCGGCCGCTCGACGTGCAGTGCCGCGGCGGCCTGCACCTTCATCACCCGCAGCCCGGCCTGCCGGATCCGGGCCAGCTCGGCCACCGGGTCGGCGAAGGACACCGCGAGATGGCAGGTGTCCAGGCAGATCCCGATCAACTCCGGATCGACCCGGCCGGCCAGCCAGCGCACCGCGTCGGCGACGTTGTCCAGCAGGCAGCCGGGTTCCGGCTCCACCGCCAGCCGGATCGGCCGGGGCAGCCCGGCCAGCGTCATGCTCAGCGCCTCCAGCGCGGCACCGGCCAGCGCGTCGTGGTGGTCGGTCCACCCCGTCCGCCAGCCCAGCGGCAGGGTGGAGATGCTGCCGTAGCCGGCGTCGTCCGGCAGCAGGTCGGCCAGCACCTTCGCGCAGTCCGAGGTGTAGCGCAGCCGGCGCAGATCCGCCCAGTCCGGCCGGTACACCTCGTGCTTGACCACCGGATCGTGAAAGCCGCCGTACGGGAACGCGTTCAGCGTGCTCACCGTCAGCCCGCGCGCGGCCAGCCCGGCGCGCAGCCGGTGCCGGACGGACGGTTCGGTAGCCAGTTCCGCGGCGGCCGTGGCGGGCAGCCACAGCCCGAGCGGCAGCACGGGCCAGCCCAGCCGCTCCCGGATCGGCACCGCGTACCGGTCCAGTTGGCCGAGCAGGCCGGCCAGGTCGGAAGCCGGATGCACGTTGGTGCAGTACGCGGGGATCATCCGGCCCGGCCGCCGCGCAGCACCGAGTTGCCGGCGAAGGTGTCCGCCGCGAGGCTGAAGCCGGGCAGCTCGTCCAGCACCAGCCGTCCGCTCTGGCCGTAGAAGGCGACCGGGTTGTCCCACAGCACGGTGCGTACCTGGTCCTCGGTGAAGCCGGCGGCCAGCATCGCCTGCCCGGTCCGGAAGGTGTTCAGCGGGTCGGAATGGCCCCAGTCGGCAGCCGAATTCACCAGCACCCGGTCGGTGCCGTACTCGCGCAGCAACGCCACCATCCGGTCCGGATCCATCTTGGTGTCCGGGTAGATCGAGAACCCCAGCCAGCAGCCGGACTCGGCCACCGGCCGCACCGTGAGCTCGTTCAGGTGGTCGACCAGCACCCGGCCGGGCGACAGGCCGGACTCGGCCACCACGTCCAGGGTGCGCCGGGTGCCGGCCAGCTTGTCCCGGTGCGGGGTGTGCACCAGCGCCGGCAGCCCGTGCTCGGCGGCCAGCGCCAGTTGCCGGCCGAACGCCTCGTCCTCGGCCGGGGTCATCGAGTCGTAGCCGATCTCGCCGACCGCGACCACCCCGTCCTTGGCCAGGTAACGCGGCAGCACGTCCAGCACCGGCGCGCAACGCGGGTCGTTGGCCTCCTTCGGGTTCAGCGCGATCGTGCAGTGGTGCCGGATGCCGTACTGGCCGGCCCGGAACCGTTCCCAGCCGATCAGCGAGTCGAAGTAGTCGGTGAAGCTGCCCACGCTGGTACGCGGCTGGCCCAGCCAGAACGCCGGTTCCACCAGCGCCCGCACGCCGACCGCGTACATCGACTGGTAGTCGTCGGTGGTCCGTGAGGTCATGTGGATGTGCGGCTCGAAGATTCGCATCAGGCCACCTTTCTTTCCAGCCGATCCAGCCTGTCCAGCAGGGCCAGCGCATCGGACGGCACCGAACGGCCGGCCGCGGTTCGTTCCTCGGCGAAGCCGGTGACCATCCGGGCCAGCTCGGCGTCCGCCCGCCGGTGCAGCCCGGCCACCGCCGCCAGCGGCACGCCGGTGAACAGGCACTTCAGCACCGCGTGCCGCCAGCCGTGCTGGTCGAGGTGGCCGGCCGCGAACTCACCCACCGCGGCGGCCAGCAACCGCAGGTCGTTGCTCCGGACGGCGTCCCGGACCAGCTCCAGCCCGACCGTCACCAGTTCGGTGGACGGCTCGAGCGCGGTCAGCGCACGCAGCACCCCGCGCCGCTCGGCGTCGTCGCCGTACCGGTAGAGCGTCTCGAGTTCGGCGGCCAGCCGGTCCGGCGCCGCCGCGGCCAGCGCGCCGATCAGCCGGATCCGCGCCTGGTCGTCCGCGGTGCCGCCGATCAGGCCGGCCGGGTCGGTGGCCGGGGCCAGCGACGCCCGGCCCAGCTGCCGGCCGGCCGCCGGGAACAGGCTTGCGATGGCCTCCGGCCGCTGCCGTACCTGCTGCTCGGCCCGGACCAGCCAGGGCAGTGCCGCCCGCAGCGCCGCGATCGAGCTGGCCGCCAGCTCCGGCCCGGCGTGGCTGTGCCGCGGCAGCTCCACCGCGGCCACCCCGGTGTAGCCGATCTCGTCCAGCGCGGCCAGGCAGCCGGCCAGGTCCAGCTCACCGGCGCCGAACTCCAGATGCTCGTGCACCCCCGGACGCATGTCGTCCAGCTGCACGTTCACCAGCAGCCCGGCGGCGCGGCGCAGGCAGTCCGGTGCGCTCGTCGGCTCCACCGCCACGCAGTGCCCGACGTCCAGCGTGATGCCGAGTGCGGACGGCTCACCCAGCTCGGTGCGCAGCCGCAGCGCGTCGTCCAACCGCTCGACCAGCATGCCCGGTTCGGGTTCCAGGCCGAGCGGCACGCCGGCCCGGTCGGCCACCGGCAGCAGCTCGGCCACGCCGGCGCGCAGCCGCTGCCAGGCATGTTCCGGCGCCAGCCCGGCCGGCACGCTGCCGGAGAAGAACGACACGCAGTCCGCACCGAGTTCGGCCGCGATCCGGATCGCCCGCGCCAGCAGGTCGATCCGCACTTCGCGGCCGTCGGAGATCAGCGTCGGATGATGCTTGCGGTACGGGTCGAGCAGGTAGCGGGCGCCGGTCTCCACCACCACCCGCAGCCCGAGCCGGTCCAGCCGGCCGGCCAGCTCCGGCAACTGCCCGGCCAGCTCCGGCGCGTACGGATCCAGGTGCCGATGGTCCAGCGTGAGCGCCACCGCGGTGTAGCCGAGGTCGGCGATGACGGACAGCGCGTCGGCCAGCCGGTGGTCGGCGAAGCCGTTGGTGCCGTACCCGAGGCGAAAGGTCATGAGCGCACCCGGTTCTTCGCCCGAGCGCTCGCTGCTCCGGCTCGCTCCCCGAGCCGGCCGATCCTCATAACTTCTCCTCGCCATGACGACCGGCGGCTAGGAAGATTGCGCCGTGACCGGTGTCCGCCGCGATGCCCGCTCATGTCGGGCTCACCCGCCGGCCGAGCCGGCCGGCCACCGGCAACGCCAGCATCAGCAATCCGGCGGCCGGCAGCGATCCGGTACGGGCCGCGACCGCCGCCTGCAACGGCAGCATGCCGTGGATGCCGGCCCCGACCGCGGCCCGTACGGTCGCCGGGTCGCCACGCCGGACGGCGGCCAGCTGCCGCCGGCCGGCCAGCCGGACGAAGACCAGCGCCGCGGCCAGGCCGGCCAGCCGATGGCCCCGGGACCGCGCGCGGCCGGCGCAGGCGGTGAGCGCGGCAGCCAGCGTGCCGGCCAGCGCCAGCCGGGCGAAACGCTGCCCCGTCGCCCAAG
>DASUAC010000477.1:0-18246 GCA_035763985.1 Jatrophihabitans sp.
CGGCCGACTGGGCGGTGGACGACGTGCTGCTGGACACCGCCGGGCCGGCGGAGGTGGACGCCCGGCTGCGGCTGGCGGTGGCCCGGCGCACCGCGGCCGGCCAGGGCGAGCCGGGCATCACCAAGGTCGGCGAGCTGACCATCGAGGAGGCCACCTACACCGCCCGGCTGCGCAGCACCACGCTGGACCTCACCTACAAGGAATTCGAGCTGCTGAAGTTCCTCGCCCAGCATCCGGGACGGGTGTTCTCCCGCTCGCACCTGCTGCAGGAGGTGTGGGGGTACGACTACTTCGGCGGCACCCGCACGGTCGACGTGCACGTACGCCGGCTCCGGGCCAAGCTGGGCGTCGAGTTCGAGGCGATGATCGGCACCGTCCGCAACGTCGGCTACAAGTTCGTCAAGCCGGCCGAGGCGCGGTCGCGGTCGGAGCAGGCAGAGCATCAGCACACCAGCTAGCTACGGTTGCAGGGTGAGCCTGCAGACCAGCGTGCTGGACTCCCTCGACGCCGACCAGCTCGCGGCTGTCCGCGAACTGGTCCGTACCGCACCCGGCAACTCCGACACGCCGCCGATCAGCGAACGTGGCATGCTCGCCCTGACCGAGCCGGGACGGCGGCTGCTGGCGCTCGACGGCGGCGCCGTGCGCGGCTACGCCCAGCTGGCCGACGGCGCGGCGGAGCTGGTGGCCGCCGACGTCGAGACCGCGCAGGCGCTGCTCCGGCAGCTGCCGGCCGGCACCCGGCTGTGGGCGCACGGTGAGCAGAGCATGGCCAACCAGGCGGCCGGCCGAGCCGGCTGGCGGCCGGTACGTACCCTGCTGCAGCTGCGGGCGACGCTGACCGAGGTGGCCGAGCAGCCGCTGCCGGAGGGCGTCCGGATCCGGCCGTTCGTGCCGGGCCAGGACGACACGGCGTGGCTGGCGGTGAACGCCCGGGCGTTCGCCGGCCATCCGGAGCAGGGCCGCTGGCGCCAGCACGACCTGGATCTGCGATTGCGGGCGGACTGGTTCGACCCGGCCGGCTTCCTGCTCGCGGTATCCGGCGAGAAGATCCTCGGCTACCACTGGACCAAGGTGCACGCCTCGCGGTTCGGTGTTGCGGTCGACCCGCCGCTCGGCGAGGTGTACGTACTCGGCATCGACCCGGACGCGCAAGGCATGCGGCTGGGCAGCGCGCTGCTGGCGGCCGGGCTGCGGCACCTGCTCGATCGCGGCCTGCACACCGTGCTGCTCTACGTCGAGCAGGACAATCCGGCCGCGCTGCGGCTCTACCGGCGGGCCGGTTTCAGCAGGCATTCGGCCGACCTGCAGTACGCGATCGGCTAGCCGGTACGTAACGGGCCGGGCAGGCCGATATGGCCGTCCATACTCTCCCGAGATGTCGCTTTTCGAGCATGCCAGGCCGGAGTTCAGCTGCCCGCCACGGCAGGGCCATTCACCCGTGTCGCAATCGGCGGCACTCGTTCACCCGTCGTTCATGTAGCCCTCTCCGATCGTCCATGTCGGCTGCCTACCGTCCGAAGTTGTCAGTCGCACGGCTGACCGAGACCGGCCGCAGCGATGCCCGAGCGGCCCGAGAACGTTCGACGAAGGGGAAACACCGGTGCTCATCACCCGAGCAGCCTGGATCGCCGGACTGGCAGCCGGCGCCGTCGCGCTCACCGCCTGCGGGTCGGACAGCAACCCGTCGGGCACGACGGCGACGGACGGCGCCGGCGGTTCCTCGACCACCGCAGCGGCCAACACCTTCTCGTGTGCCTCGGGCTCGCTGAAGGCCGAGGGCTCCACCGCGCAGAAGAACGCGATGGACCAGTGGATCACCGATTACCAGAACCAGTGCTCCGGCGCCACGATCACCTACAACGGCACCGGATCCGGCGCGGGCGTGTCGAACTTCATCGCCAAGCAGGACAACTTCGCCGGCTCGGACTCGGCGCTGGACCCGAACAAGGACGAGCCCAGCAAGGCGCAGGCCGCCTGCGGCTCGGCCGCGCTCGACCTGCCGATGGTGACCGGCCCGATCGCGATCGCCTACAAGTTGAACGGCGTCTCCGACCTCACCCTGACCCCGCAGCTGATCACCAAGATCTTCCTGGGCAAGATCACCACCTGGAACGACCCGGCGATCAAGGCGGTCAACGCCGGCGCCGACCTGCCGGCCACCAAGATCACCGTGTTCTACCGCAGCGACTCCTCGGGCACCACGCAGAACTTCGAGCGCTACCTGGCCGCCAACGACCCGGCCGAGTACACCTCCACCCCGGACAAGGACTCGTCCAAGGCCGGCTTCGCCGGACAGGGCAAGACCGGCTCGCAGGGCGTGCAGCAGGCGATCAGCTCCACCGAGGGCGGCATCGGCTACGACGAGTGGTCCTACGCGGTGAGCGGCAACCTGAGCACCGCCAAGATCGACAACGGCGGCGGCCCGGTCGAGCTCACCGCCGACTCGGCCGGCCAGGCGGTCGCGTCGGCCAAGGTGACGCCGAGCGGCCCGGGCGACCTGAGCCTGAAACTGGACTACGCGACCAAGGCGCCCGGCGCGTACCCGATCATCCTGGTCACCTATGAGATCGTCTGCTCCAAGTACTCCGACTCCGGCATCGGCAAGCAGGTGAAGGCATTCCTCAGCTACACCTCCGGCGCCGGCCAGGACAAGCTCAAGGACCTCGGCTACGCCCCGCTGCCGGACATCATCAAGACCCAGGTGCAGGCCGCGATCAACGGAATCAGCTAGGCAGGAGTGAGCAGTACCAGAAGGACCGAGTGATCCGTACCCCGCCGGGCGCCCCGTCGCCCGGCGGGGTTCACGCACGAACAGGCACGAACAGACAGTGGTGACGAGAAGAACGATGGCTGAGCGAGAGCAGATGACCGAACGCACTCGACCACCCGGCGGTTCCTTCGAACCGCGCGGTTTCGGCGACCCGCTGGACCGGCTGGAGGAGCAGACCGGCTTCTTCTCCCCGCCGGTGGCCAACCCGGTGGTCGGCTCGCCGCAGCCGCTGGGCATCGACACCCTGGCCGGGACACCGCCGGTGTTCGGCGCCGGGTCGGTGGACCTCGGCGCGCCGGCCGGCCGCAGGCGGCTCGGCGACCGGGTGATGCACGCCCTGACCGCCGGTTCCGGCGCGTTCGTGGTGCTGCTGATCGGACTGGTCGCGCTTTTCCTGGTACTCAAGGCGATTCCGTCGATCACCAGCGACCACGACAACTTCCTCACCTCCCGCAACTGGGACGTCGACGGCTCGGTGCTGCACTACGGGGTGCTGCCGCTGGTGTGGACCACGGTGCTGATCTCGGTGCTGGCGATGGTGCTGGCGGTGCCGGTGGCGATCGGCATCGCGCTGTTCATCACCCAGTACGCCCCGCGGCGGCTGGCCCGTCCGGTGGCCTACGTGGTCGACCTGCTGGCCGCGGTGCCCTCGATCATCTACGGCATCTGGGGCATCGCGGTGCTCGCCCCGAGGATGCAGCCGTTCGCCAACTGGGTCAGCCGGCACCTCGGCGGTTTCCCGTTGTTCGCCGACAAGAACGTCCAGTACGGCACGGTGTTCACCGGCGGCGTGATCCTGGCGGTGATGATCCTGCCGATCGTGACCGCGGTCGGCCGGGACGTCTTCGAGCGGACGCCGGCGGCCAACGTCGAGGCAGCCTGGGCACTCGGCGCCACCCGGTGGGAGATGATCCGGATGTCGGTGCTGCCGTACGGCCGGCCGGGCCTGGTCAGCGGCGCGATGCTGGGGCTGGGCCGGGCGCTCGGCGAGACCATCGCGATCTCGCTGATCCTGTCCAAGGTGTCCAACACCGGCCCGTTCTCCTGGTCCATCTTCGACGGTGGCGAGACCTTCGCCTCCAAGATCGCCAACAGCGCCTCGGAGTTCAACACGCCCAAGCAGACCGGGGCGTTCATCGTGGCCGGCCTGGTGCTGTTCGTACTGACCTTCGCGGTCAACGTCGCCGCCCGAGCGATCGTCAACCGGCGCAAGGAGTTCTCATGACCACGATCAGCACCGCGCGTCCGGCCAGCTCGCTGACCGCGATCAGCCTGCGGCGCAAGGTCAACGACCGGATGGCCACCGGCCTGATCTGGCTGTCCTTCGGGATCGCGCTGGTACCGCTGGTCTGGCTGCTCTGGACGGTGGTGACCAAGGGCCTGCACGCGGTTACCCGCAACGGCTGGTTCAGCCACAGCCAGCGCGGCATCACCTACCGCACGCCCGGCGGCGGCGCCTGGCACGCGGTGGTCGGCACCCTCGAGCAGGTCGCGCTGTGCACGGTGATCTCGGTGCCGATCGCGGTGCTGGTGGCGATCTACCTGGTCGAGTACGGCCGCGGCCCGCTGGCCCGGGCGACCACCTTCATGGTGGACATCCTGACCGGCATCCCGTCCATCGTCGCGGCGTTGTTCATCTACGCCGCGTTCGTCACCACCTTCGGCGGCCAGCGCGCCGGCTGGCTGGTGTCACTTGCCTTGGTGATGCTGATGATCCCGGTGGTGGTGCGCACCACCGAGGAGATGCTCAAGCTGGTGCCGAACGAGCTGCGCGAGGCGGCCTACGCGCTCGGCGTGCCGAAGTGGAAGACGATCGTGCGGATCGTGCTGCCCACCGCGGCCAGCGGAATCATCACCGGCGTGGTGCTGGGCATCGCCCGGGTGGCCGGCGAGACCGCGCCGCTGCTGATCCTGGTCGGCTACTCGCCGAACCGGAACTACAACCTGTTCTCCGGCCCGCAGGCATCGCTGCCGGGCATGATCAAGGACGAGTTCAGCAACCTCGGCAACACCCACGTGCTGATCAACGGCCACCCGGCCACCGTGCACTGGGCGGCCAACCGGATGTGGGGAGCCGCGCTCACCCTGATCGTGCTGGTCATGGCGCTCAACCTGCTCGCCCGGCTGATTGCCCGGCGCAGCAAAGTGTCGTAACGCAGCAAGGTCTGCTAGCAATCTTCACGACGGATTACCCATCAGATAAAGGAAGACCAGTGGCCAAGCGGATAGACGCCAAGAACCTGGACATCTACTACGGCAAGTTCCTCGCCGTCAGCGAGGTCAACTTCACCATCGCGCCGCGCTCGGTCACCGCGTTCATCGGGCCGTCCGGCTGTGGCAAGTCCACCGTGCTGCGCACCATCAACCGGATGCACGAGGTGATCAGCGGCGCGCGGGTGCACGGCGAGGTGCTGATGGACGGCGAGAACATCTACTCGCCGCAGGTGGATCCGGTCAACGTCCGGCGCACCATCGGCATGGTGTTCCAGCGGCCGAACCCGTTCCCGACCATGTCCATCTACGACAACGTGGCGGCCGGGCTCAAGCTGCAGGCCGGCCGGATCAAGCGCAACGACCTGGACGAGGTCGTCGAGCGGTCGCTGCGCAGCGCCAACCTCTGGGACGAGGTCAAGGACCGGCTGGACAAGCCGGGCGCCGGGCTGTCCGGCGGCCAGCAGCAGCGGCTGTGCATCGCCCGGGCGATCGCGGTGCAGCCGCAGGTGCTGCTGATGGACGAACCGTGCTCGGCGCTGGACCCGATCTCCACGCTGGCCATCGAGGACCTGATCCAGTCGCTGAAGCAGCAGTACACGATCATCATCGTCACCCACAACATGCAGCAGGCCGCCCGGGTCTCCGAGCGGACCGCGTTCTTCAACCTGGCCGGGCTCGGCAAGCCCGGTCAGCTGGTGGAGATCGACGACACCCAGAAGATCTTCTCCAACCCGTCCGACCAGCGCACCGAGGACTACATCTCCGGCCGATTCGGTTAGTGGGACCCGGAAAGTGGAGGGATTTGGCGATCTGGCGACCAAATTCCACCACTCTCGCGAGAACGGGCGTGGGCAGGGTCCGGTGTTGGCACCGGGCGTCCCAGCGGCATAGCGTCGAGGTTGGCTGAGCCCGCAGTCAGCGTCGGAGTGAAATGAGACGTCGTGTCCGAGTCCAGCACGTCCCAGCCCAACAGCACGGAACCCGCCGACCGGGACACCGACAAGCCGATGACCGAGGTGGAGATGGTCATCCAGGCCAGTCCGCACCGGGTCTTCGCCGAGCTGGCCGACGGCTGGGCCTATACCGGCTGGGTGGTCGGCGCGGTGCACATCCGCGACGTGGACGCCGGCTGGCCCGAAGCCGGCAGCAAGATCCATCACAAGGTCGGCTTCTGGCCGCTGTCGGTGGCCGACGAGACCGAGTCGCTGGAGTGCGAGCCGGACCGCCGGCTGGCGCTGCAGGCGCGCGGCTGGCCGTTCGGGGAGGCCACGGTGGAGTTGCTGCTGGAACCACAGGGCGACGACCACACCCTGGTCCGGCTGCGGGAGGCGCCCACCGCCGGGCCGGCCAGCCAACTGGATAACCCGGCCCTGCGCTGGCTGCTCCGGATCCGCAACACCGAGGCGCTGCGCCGGCTGCGCGACCGGGTGGAGAACCGGCCGGAGCCGCACTATGCCGGTCCGCAATAGCTGTGCCGGCCCGCAATAACACCAGCCCGCAATAGCTGTGCCGGTCCGCAATAGCTGTGCCGCCCCGCAACAGCACCAGCCCTCAATAGAGCACCGGTCCGTACTAGCGCCGGCCGGCAGAGGCCCGGTAGCGCAGCCGGATCAGCTCGACCAGCGCCGCTCCCACGGCCCGTGTACCGCCTCGCCCTCCGGCGCGGGTGCCAGCACGTTGCCGGTGCTCGGCCGGGTCGGCTCACCGGTGAGCGACAGCAGGCGCATCAGCGGCCCCACCATCCGGTCGTACAACCAGGGCGTGGCCTGGAAGCCGAACCGCATCAGGTGGTTGGCAAATCCGACCGACACCCGATTGCGTGGCCGGTCCAGGCAGCGCAGCACCGCCTCGGCCACCTTCTCCGGCTGCTCGACCGGAACGGGTGGCTTGGCCGAGCGGCCGGTGATGTTGGCGGCCTGCCGGTAGATCGGGGTGTTCACCCCGCCCGGCGCGATCGAGCAGACGTGGATGTCCGGTTCGCCGAGCAGCTCCAGCTGCAGCACCCGCAACAGGCCGGCCTGCCCCCACTTGGCAGCGACATAGGCGCCGATCTCGGGGGCGGCGATCGAGCCGACCACCGAGTTCAGCACCACCAGGGTGCCGAACCGCTGCCGCCGGAAGACCGCCAGCGCCTGCCTGGCCACGCTGAGGGTGCCCTCGATCGCGGTACGGGTGACCGCGGCGAAGATCTCCGGATCGAGTTCGGCCAGCTTGCCGTACGCCATGGTGGCCGCGGTGTGGACCACCGCGTCCAGCCGGTCGGCATTGGCCTCGACCGCCTCGAAGAACTCCCGCACCGTGCCGGCGTCGGTGACGTCCAGCACCTGATGGCGCACGGCGGCCTCGCCCAGGTGCTTGCAGCTGTCGGCCGCGGCGGCGAGCGCCTGCTCGCTGCGCGAGCCGAGCAGCAGGTGGTCGCCGCGCGCGGCGCAGGCCTGCGCGGTGGCCAGGCCGATCCCGCTGGACGCTCCGATGATCGCGATGACGGCTGGCTTTCGCTCGTCCGGCACAGGGAAATCTCGATTCGCTGGGCTCGGCCGACAGCGGCCGGCAGGCGACGGTCGCCGGCCGGTGTCGGCTGCTGGCGCCAGGGTTAGGCGATCAAGGCCGAGTCTAGCCGTGCCGGGCGGACGGTACCGTCGTGCTCATGCGGATGCGACGGGCTGCTGTGGCCGGCGAAGTGGACGCGGTGGTGGTCGGGGCGGGGCACAACGGCATGGTGGCCGCGAACCTGCTGGCCGATGCCGGCTGGCGGGTGCTGATCTGCGAGGCCACCGAGTACGCCGGCGGCGCGGTCCGCAGCGCCGAGGTGGCCGCGCCGGGCTACCTGTCCGACCTGTTCAGCGCGTTCTACCCGCTGACCGCGGCCTCACCGGTGATCCAGTCGCTCGAGCTGTCGGACTACGGCCTGACCTGGGGGCACGCGCCGGACGTGCTGGCGCACGTCTTCCCGGACAACCGGTGCGCGGTGCTGTCCCGGGACCTGGACCGTACCGCCGCCTCGCTGGACGAGTTCGCAGCCGGCGACGGAGCGGCCTGGCGGCAGTTGGCCGCCGGCTGGTCGCGGATCGAGCAACCACTGGTGGACGCGCTGTTCACCCCGCTGCCCGCGCTCGGTCCGGCCAGCCGGATGTTCGCCCGGCTCGGCGTCGGCGGGTCACTGCGGATGGCCCGGATGGCACTGCTGCCGGTCCGCCGGCTGGGCGAGGAGCTGTTCACCGGTGAGGGCGGCACGATCCTGCTCGCCGGCAACGCACTGCACGCCGACCTGCCGCCGGAGGGCGCCGGCTCCGGGGTGTACGGCTGGCTACTGGCGATGCTCGGCCAGCACCACGGCTTCCCGGTTCCGGTGGGCGGTGCGGGCAAGTTGGCCGAGGCGCTGGTCCGGCGGCTGACCGCCCGGGGTGGCGACCTGCGGCTGGCCAGCCCGGTGGCCGCGATCGAGATCCGGGGCCGGCGGGCCATCGGAGTGCGGCTCGCCTCCGGGGAGCGGATCGCCGCCCGGCGCGGCGTGCTGGCCGATGTGGCGGCGCCGATCCTCTACGAGGAGCTGGTGGGCACCGAGCGGCTGCCGGCCACCTTCACCGACGACCTGCGCCGCTTCCAGTGGGATGCGCCGACGTTGAAGGTGGATTGGGCGCTGCGTGGCCGGATCCCGTGGCTGGCCGAGGGTGCCCGCGGCGCCGGCACGGTCCACCTGGGCGTCGATCTGGACGGGCTGACCCGCTACGCCGCGGACCTGGCCACCCGGCAGGTGCCGGAGAACCCGTTCATCCTGCTCGGCCAGATGACCACGGCCGACCCAAGCCGGTCACCCGCGGGCACCGAGTCGGCCTGGGCCTACACCCACCTGCCGCACGGCGTCGAGTACAGCGACGAGGTGATCGACCGCCAGGTCAAGCGGATCGAGGCCGTCCTGGAACGGCATGCGCCGGGCTTCGGCGAACTCGTGGTCGGCCGGTACGTGCAGTCGCCGCTACGGCTGCAGCAGGAGAACCCGTCGCTGGTGCACGGCGCGGTCAATGCCGGCACCGCGCAGCTGCACCAGCAGCTGGTGTTCCGTCCGGTGCCCGGGCTCGGCGGCGCCAACACCCCGATCGACCGGCTGTTCCTGGCCGGGGCGTCCGCGCATCCCGGCGGTGGCGTGCACGGCGCCTGCGGGTCCAACGCCGCCCGGGCCGCGCTCAGCCGGGCCGGCACCCTCGGCCCGGTCCGGCGCGGCGTCACCGGCCTCGCGCAGCGGAGGATCTACCGATAGGCGAAGGATCAGCCGAATAGTCGGGCCGATTTCGTACCCGGAGCCTGGCAGGCATTGCCGGGGCAGGTCTGCCTTGATCGTGAAGTGGGCATAACCGCAGAGAGAACGTCAACCCGCGACGTCCTGCTGCTGTACCCGCGGTGGTGTGTGTGCACCGCGGCTGACCTGGCTGGAGAAGTTCGGATGACCGACCGGGCCCCGGTGGCAAGGCTGGCCGAGTTGCGCGGGGAGTCCTGCCCGCCGCTCACCGCCGGCACCCGGGTGCCCAGCTCCGGCAACCGGCCGGCGGTCGGAAAGCGCGTGCGGGTGGAATGGGCGCAGCGACAGCCGTCCGGAGGGAACCTCTCACACCCCTACTCAGAAAGGGGAAATTGCAGATGACCGTCACCGAAGCCGGGCTGCCCGCCCGGAGACGAACCATGTTGGTACCGCGCAGCCGAGGCGCCGTCAGCGGGTTCCTGCTGATCCTGCTCGGTGCCTGGGGCGCCTTGGTGCCGTTCTTCGGACCGTACCTGGATTACAGCTACGGCACCGACCAGGCCTGGCACTGGACCGCTGCCCGGGGCTGGCTGGAGGTGCTGCCGGGCGTGGCCGTCGTGCTCGGCGGCCTGCTGCTGCTGGTCAGCGCCCACCGGGTCTCGGCCAGCTTCGGCGGCTGGCTCGCCGCGCTCGGCGGTGCCTGGTTCATCGTGGGCCAGAGCGTGGCGCCGCTGCTGCACCTGGGCAGCATCGGCCAGCCGCTCAGCCACCACCAGAGCGGCCGGGCCGCGGCCGAACTCGGTTACTTCTACGCGCTGGGCGCGGTCATCCTGTTCCTGGCCGCGTTCGCCCTCGGCCGGTTGGCCGTGGTGGGCGTACGGGACGTGCTGATCGCCGAGCGGGCCGCCGAGGCAGCCCGGGCGGATGAGGAACTCGCCCGCCGTCGGGCCGCGGAGCGCGACGCCGCCACCACCGGGGTGGCCGGCGACCGGGTCGCCGGTGACCGCGTTGCCCGGGACGGCGTGGCCGATGACCGCGTCGGCGTTGCCCGGGACGGCGTCGTCCGCGACGACGTTGCCCGGGACGGTGTCGCCCGCGACGGCGTTGCTCGCGACGGCGTCGTCCGGGACGGCGTTGCCACCCGGGATGCCCGGTCCGAACCGGATCGGCCGTACCTCGCGCAGAGCGGGGACGAGCCCACCGCCCGGTACAACCCGGACATGGTCGGCTCCGACTACGGCACGACGACTCGCTCGCCGGCCCACCAGGCTCCGGGCGAGGACGGCCGCTGAGCGGTAGCCCGGCGGATCGGCCGGGGAACCCTTAGCCGGCATTGCGAAGAAAAACCGAATAGCGATAAGCGAAATATCGATCGGGTTGGCCGGTAATGCGTCGTACGCATTGCCGGCCAGCCCTTTCCTTTTGCCTGGCCATGATCCAGAGTTGAGTCGCCGCGGGGATCAACAGCGATCGCACGGAAGACGAGGCCGATGGCGGGTCGACACCACCAGCCTGGCAGGAGTGCCGGCCGGCGGTCGCTGCTCGCCGTGATCGTGCTCGTGCTGGTGGTCGGCTCCGGCGTGATCGGCACCCTGTTGCTGGCCCGGCACCGGCCGGCCGACGCCAACCGGGCCACCGTGCTGGCCTCCCCGTCCTGCGCCGCCGCCGACTCGGTGACCCTCGGCGTGCAGGTGGCGCCGGGCTTGGCCGTGCCGGTGACCCGGATCGTGCAGGACTGGACCAATCACAACCCGACCGTGGCGGGCAAGTGCATCCAGGTCGAACTGGCCTCTCCCGCGATGGATCAGCAGGAGCTGAGCCTGCAGAACGCCATCCCGACCGAGAACGCGGCCAGCACCAGCGTGTGGCTGCCCGACTCGACCGTCTGGGCGCAGCGGCTGGCCGCCGACCTGCGCTCGCATCCGGGCGGTGCGGTGACCATCACGCTGCATCCGGGCATCGCCAGCTCGCCGCTGGTCGCGGTGGCCGGTCCGGCCGAGGCGACCAAGCTCGCCGCCCGGCTGGCCGACCCGAACTTCGACCCGTTCGCCGGGGCGGCCATCCCGGAACCGGTACACAACGCCGAGGGGCTGCTCAGCCTGCTCAGTGAAACGCCGCAGTCGAGTTCGGCCTCGCTCAGCCAGGGCCGGGCGCTGGTCGCCCGGCTGCTGGCGGTCAGCAGGAACGCCTATGCCAACCCGCTCGCCGGGTTCGGCCAACTGGCCGGGGCGCCCGGCCGGACCGGCACCTTCGTGGCCAGCGAGCAGGCGGTGATCGAGCAGAACCAGCAGCGCGGGGCGTTGGTCGCGGTGGCGGTGTATCCGGCCAAGCCCACCCTCGGCCTGGACTTCCCGGTGGTCCGGCTGAGCCGTCCCGGCGACCCGCCGGCCTTGGCGCAGGCCGCCGACGAGTTCGAGCAGGCGCTGCGTACCCCGTACGCCGCCGCCCGCTACGCCGAGGCCGGGCTGCGCAGCCCGGACGGCACGCCGGTCCCGAAGCTCGGCGCGGAGCAGGGTGTCACCCCGGACCTGGTGCCGCCGGCCCCGGCACCGGGCGCCGACCAGACGATCAACCTGATCCGGTTGTGGAACGCCGCGGTGGCCGATGCCAACGACCTGGCCGTGATCGACCTGTCCGGCTCGATGGCCGATCCGGCCGGCAACGGGCAGAGCAAGGTGGCGGTGGCGGCCGCGGCCGCCGAACGGGCGGTGACGTTCTTCCCGGACACCTCCGCGCTCGGGCTCTGGGTGTTCTCCACCGATCAGGGGGCCGGCACGTCGTGGTCCCAGCTCGTCCCGCTGGGACCGCTGTCGGACAAGCTGGGCGCCCAGACCCGGCGGCAGGCGTTGCTCGCCGCGGCGGCCGGCATGCCGGGACGGGTGCACGGCGGCACCGCGCTGTACGACACGGTGCTGGCCGCGTACCGGCAGGTGCAGGCCGGCTACGACCCGAGCAAGGTCAACTCGGTGGTGCTGATGACCGACGGGAAGAACGAGGACACCAGCTCCACCCGGACGCTCGAGCAACTGCTGGCCCAGCTGAGATCGATCGCGGACCCGCAGCGGCCGATCCGGGTGATCACCATCGGCATCGGCAGCGGCGCCGACACCGACGCGCTGGGCAAGATCGCCGCGGCCACTGGCGGCAAGTCCTACCTGGTGCAGAACGCCGCCGACATCAGCGGGGTGTTCCTGGACGCGATCGCCCAGCGCAAGTAGGAGCTAGCAGAGCTCGGGGGGCAGGCCGGCCAGTTCCAGTCGTGCACGAGCCTCGGCTCGAGTCAGCACGGCATCCGGGTCGCCGTGCTGGGCGGTGTCCTTGGCGTCGAAGGCGCGTACCCACAGCCCGGCCGCCCACGCCGCCTCGCGGTCCGCGGCGGTCCACTCCAGGCCGCGACACCGCACGTAGGCATCGAGGAAGCTCGCGCTCTGTTCGACCGTGGCGTGCCCCTGCGGGCCACCGAGCCCGAGGTAGGTCGCCGCGGCCAGGCCGGCGATGGCCGGTTCGGGCTGGCAGATCACGCTGTCCCAGTCGTGCACCGCGAGCAGCCGGCAGTCGTCCCAGACCAGGTTTCCGTTCACCCAGTCGCCGTGGCCGATCAGCGGTGGCCGGCGACAGGCCGCCAGCCGGTCCCGGACCGCGGCGGCCACCCGGTCGAGCCATTCCGGTTGCCCGAAGGCGTTCAGGTCCGGCTCGCCGTCGGCCGGCGTCGGCCACAGCCCCGGCTGGTCGTGATCCCAGCCGACGAAGCCGGGCGACGGCCACAGGCTCGGCACCACGTCCGGACGCGGTGCCAGCGAGACCAGCCGAGCCAGCGCCGCGGCCGAGGCCTGCGCGAACTCGGCGCCGCAGCCCGGTGTCCCGGATCCGGGCAGCAGCGTCTCGGCGGTCGCGGCGTGGCCGCCGAACGGCTCCGGTCCGATCAACGGCTCCGGTCCGACCAACGGCTCCGGTCCGACCAACGGCTCCGGGCAGGGCAGCCCGGCCTGCCACAGCCGACGGTGTACCGCGAAACACCCGGCCAGCCGGGGTGCGGCCGGGCGTACTTTGACCACGACCGTCCGGCCGTCAGCCAGCCGAAGCCCCCAGACGGCGGAGAGAAAGCCGGACTCGAAGACGGTGTCGGCAACCGGCGCACCGAGCCGGCTGACACACCAGGCCGACAGCTCCGCGAGCTCCACGACCGGACGAAGCGGCGACCCTGCCATCGGCGGTGGCTAGCAGTACTCGGCGACCGCGCCGCATTCCGCGCAGCGGTAGCGCTCGCCGGGTTCGGCGGCCAGCTCGCCGTGCGTCACGCAGCTCGGCCGGCCGTCCGGATCCAGCACCACGTTGCCCAGGCTGACGTCCCAGCCGCCGGCCACGTCGGACAGCCTGCGGTCCTGCGGCCCGGCCAGTTCGCGGGCGGCATGCACGGCCTGGACGGCGGCGAGAGTGGCCGGGTAGCTTGCCGACTCCGCCGACCAGCCGTCCACCGCGGCGGCCGGCAGGGCCACCTCGTCGTCGCGCACCCGGGCCACCACCGACCGCTCCTCGCCGCTGCCCAGCGTCACGGTCACCGTGTAGCAACCGGCCTCGGTCAACGCCTCGATCTTGGTCAGCCGTGGGTCCACAGCTGCAGCATTCCGGTTGCCGGTCCGATGCACCACCCGAGGCACGGCGAGCCTGCACACAGTGATTACGTGGAATAGCTATTGGAGATGCGCGCACTTCTTCTTAAGCTGGGTGCTTCGGCTGCCCACTGGGGTAGTACCCGATTCGTCCGGTCCGGGAGATTATGTGCTGAGCCATCTGCGGCAGCTGGAAGCCGAGAGCATCCAGATCATCCGGGAAGCCGTGGCCGAGAGCGAACACCCGGTCATGCTGTACTCGGTCGGCAAGGACTCCACGGTGCTGCTGCACCTGGCCCGCAAGGCGTTCTACCCGGCCAAGCCGCCGTTCCCGCTGCTGCACGTGGACACCACCTGGAAGTTCCAGGAGATGTACGCCTTCCGGGACCGGGCCGCCGCCGAGGCCGGCATGGAGCTGATCGTCCACCAGAACCCGGACGCGCTGGCCCGCAACATCAACCCGTTCACCCACGGCTCGTCGGTGCACACCCACATCTGGAAGACCGAGGGCCTGAAGCAGGCGCTGGACAAGTACCACATCGACATGGCCTTCGGCGGCGCCCGCCGGGACGAGGAGAAGTCCCGGGCCAAGGAGCGGGTGTTCTCCGTCCGCTCGGCCCAGCACCGGTGGGACCCGAAGCGGCAGCGGCCCGAACTCTGGCAGCTCTACAACGGCCGGACCGCGCCCGGCGAGAGCGTCCGGGTGTTCCCGCTGTCCAACTGGACCGAGCTGGACGTCTGGCAGTACATCCGGGCCGAGCAGATCCCGGTGGTCTCGCTCTACCTGGCCGCGCCCCGTCCGGTGGTGGAGCGGGACGGCATGCTGATCATGGTCGACGACGACCGGCTGCCGCTGGCGCCGGGTGAGCAGCCGGTGCTGAAGTCGGTACGCTTCCGCACCCTGGGCTGCTACCCGCTGTCCGGTGCGGTGGAGAGCACCGCCTCGACCATCGTGGACGTGATCGCGGAGATGCTGCTGACCACCACCTCCGAGCGGCAGGGCCGGTTGATCGACCACGACGCGTCCGCCTCGATGGAACGCAAGAAGCAGGAGGGCTACTTCTGATGCCGGCGCAGATCCTGGGCACCGACATCGAGCAGTACCTGGACGCGCATGAGCGCAAGTCGCTGCTGCGGTTCATCACCTGCGGCAGCGTGGACGACGGCAAGAGCAGCCTGATCGGCCGGCTGCTCTACGAATGCCAGCTGATCTTCGACGACCAACTGGCGGCGCTGGCCAGCGACTCCCGCCGGTACGGCACCCGCGGCGATGCGCTGGATCTGGCACTGCTGGTGGACGGGCTGTCCGCCGAGCGTGAGCAGGGCATCACCATCGACGTGGCGTACCGGTACTTCAGCACCGACCGGCGCAAGTTCATCGTCGCCGACACACCCGGGCACGAGCAGTACACCCGGAACATGGTGACCGGGGCGTCCACCGCCGAGGTGGCGGTGATCCTGGTCGATGCCCGGCACGGCGTGCTCACCCAGACCCGGCGGCACACCTTCCTGGTCACCCTGCTCGGCATCCGCACCGTGGTGCTGGCGATCAACAAGATGGACCTGGTCGACTACGCCGAGGAGCGGGCCGAGCAGATCGCCGAGGAATACGAGGCGTTCGCCAGCCGGCTGGGCGAGCTGGACATCACCTGCATCCCGCTGTCGGCGGTGCACGGCGACAACGTGGTGGCGCGCAGCGACCGGATGCCCTGGTACGCCGGGCCGGCCCTGCTGGAGTACCTGGAGACCGTCGAGCCGCGCCGGCCGCCCGGCGCCGCGCCGTTCCGGATGCCGGTGCAGACGGTGCTCCGGCCGGACCTGGGCTTCCGTGGCTTCGCCGGCCCGGTGGTGCGCGGCACGGTGGCCCCCGGCGACCGGGTGGTGGTGCTGCCGTCCGGCCGTACCTCGACCATCGACCGGATCGTCACCTTCGACGGCGACCTGGCGCAGGCCGAGGCCGGCCAGTCGATCACGGTCACCCTCACCGACGAGGTGGACGTCAGCCGCGGCGACGTGCTGGCCAGCGCGACCGAGCCGGCGGCGGTGGCCGACCAGTTCGAGGTTGACCTGGTCTGGATGTCCGAGCAGGAGATGCTGCCCGGCCGCAGCTACCTGATCAAGCTGGGCACCCAACTGGTGCCGGGCAGCATCAGCAAGCCCAAGTACCGGGTGAACGTCGACAACCTGGACCGGCTGGCCGCCACCACCCTGGGCCTGAACGACATCGCGGTGTGCACGCTCAGCCTGGACCGGGCGGTGCCGTACGACCGGTACGCCGACAACCGCGAGCTCGGCGGCTTCCTGGTGATCGACCGGCTGACCAACGACACCGTGGCGGCCGGCATGCTCCGGCTGGCGCTGCGCCGCTCGACCAACGTGCAGTGGCAGGAAGTCGAGGTGACCAAGCAGGCCCGCGCCCGGCTGGCCGGCCACCAGCCGTGCGTGGTGTGGTTCACCGGGCTGTCCGGCGCCGGCAAGTCCACCGTGGCCAACCTGCTGGAACGGCGGCTGCACGCGCTGGGTTGCCGTACCTACCTGCTGGACGGCGACAACGTCCGGCACGGGCTGAACCACGACCTGGGCTTCACCGAGGTGGACCGGATCGAGAACATCCGCCGGGTGGCCGAGGTCGCCGCGCTGATGGTGGACGCCGGCCTGATCGTGCTGGTCTCGCTGATCTCGCCGTACCGCAGCGACCGGGAACAGGCTCGCTCGCTGGTCGAACCCACCGAGTTCTGCGAGGTGTTCGTCGACACGCCGCTGGCAGTGGCCGAATCCCGCGACCCCAAGGGCCTGTACGCCAAGGCCCGGCGCGGCGAGCTGCCCAACTTCACCGGCATCGACTCCGAATACCAGCCGCCGCTGTGGCCGGAGGTGCACCTGGAGATGACCTCGCTGGCGCCGGAGGAGGCGGCCGAACGGGTGCTGCTCACCCTGCGCGAACGCGGCGTGCTGCCGTCCTGACCCCGCGTCCGGCGCAGCCGGAACCGGTGTAGGTCCACGGCCGGGAACGGCAACAGCAGGTAGCTCACCGCCGCCGCGAACCGGATCCGACCAGGATGCCCCAGAGCAGCCAACGCTTGCTGAAGACGCCGATCGCCCGCCCGCCGGTCAGTCGTGGTTGGTGGCCAGCGCCTGCAGCCGGGCCCAGGTGCCGTTGAACTGGTCCTGGCCGCCGGGGAAGGTGCCGGAGGTGGCGCTCTGCCACATGGTCCAGGTGGCGGTGCCGGCCGGAATCGAGGTCGGCGGGCTGCTGGTGTAGCTGTCCAGCCAGAACGGGTTGGTCGCGGCGAAGGCGCTGGAGTTGCCGGTGCAGGTGTTCCACCAGCTGAACGGCGTGCTGATCATCGGATATTTGTTGGTCTTGAGGTACATCTCGTCGGAGAACGCCTTGATCCAGCTGACCATCGCCGTGCTGGACAGCCCGTAGCACTGGGCGCCGTTCGGGTTGTTCTGCAAGGACAATGCCGGTGGCAGGGTACGGCCGTCGGCCGACCAGCCGCCGCCGTGCGCCAGGAAGTAGTCGGCCTGGACCGTCCCGCTGGAGCTGTCCGGGTGGGCGAAGTGGTAGGCGCCGCGGATCATGCCGATGTTGTAGGAACCGTTGTACTGCTGGGCGAACGAGGGGTTGGTGTACGTCGTGCCCTCGGTGGCCTTGACGTAGGCGAACCGGGCGCCGTTGTTGTAGGCGGCCTGCCAGTCCACGCTGCCCTGCGCGCTGTTGACGTCCATGCCCTGGCCGAGCAGGCCGCGGTTCTGCTTCGCGGTCAGCACCCGCATCACCGAGGCGTCGATCTTCGATTTGAACGTCGAGTCGGTGTTCACCTTGTTCAGCACGGCGTTGTACATCGCCGGCAGCGACGACGGATCGGTCTCCAGCGCCATGTCACCGCCGGCGTTGAAGAAGTTGATCGCCCGGTCGGCCGGCGTCCAGGACGAGACCTGGGTGGCGTTGAGGCTGTCCGAGATGATGACGCCGGTGAAGCCGAGGTCGCCGCGGATCATGCCGGTCAGCACGGTCGATGAGAACGCCGCCGGGTTGGCCGGGTCGATCTTGGAGTAGTACGCCAGCGAGACCATCACGAACGGCGCCCCGGCGGTCACCGCGTTCGCGAACGGCGTGATGTAGGAGTCGTACCGGGTGGTCTGGGTGTCCGTGACGCCGGAGCTGGTGTCGGTGTTCGCGGTGACCCGGCCGAGGCCCGGGAAGTGCTTGATCGTCGCGGAGATGCCGGCGTCGGCCATCCCCTGGGCGAACGCGCCGCCCTCGTTGGACACCGTGGTCGGGTCGTAGCCGTACTCGCGCTGGTAGTAGCCGATCGGCTTGTTCTGCGGGGCGAACGCCGCGCTCGGCACGGTGTCGAGCACCGGCGCCAGGTTGACGTTCACGCCCGCCGACTTCAGCTGGGTGC
>DASUAC010000478.1:0-2276 GCA_035763985.1 Jatrophihabitans sp.
GTTTTCGGCCAGGAAGCCGTAACCCGGATGCACCGCGCCGGCGCCGGTGGCCATGGCCGCGTCCAGAATCGCCTGCTGCCGCAGGTAGGTCTCCGCGGCGGTACGGCCGGGCAGCCGGACCGCGAGGTCGGCTTCGGCGACATGCGCGGCCTGCTCGTCCGGATCGCCGAAGACGGCCACCGTGGCCAGGCCCAGTTCGCGGCAGGATCGCAGGATCCGGCGGGCGATCTCGCCGCGATTGGCCACCAGTACGGTCTGGAAGGTCATCGTCACATCCGGAAGACGCCGTAGCCGGCCGGCGCCGGCAACGGTGCGTTGGCGATGGCGGACAGGCAGATGCCGAGCACCGTCCGGGTGTCCCGGGGATCGATGATGCCGTCGTCGTACAGCATTCCGGACAGCAGCAGGGGCAGCGACTCGGCCTCGATCTGGCCGGCCACCGCGGCCCGCATCGCCGCGTCGGCCTGCTCGTCGAACGCCTGGCCACGCGCCTCGGCGGCTGCCCGGGCGACCAGCGACAGCACCCCGGCCAGCTGCTGCGGCCCCATCACCGCCGATCTGGCGCTGGGCCAGGCGAACAGGAACCGCGGGTCGAAGGCGCGCCCGCACATGCCGTAGTGCCCGGCGCCGTAGGAGGCGCCGACCAGCAACGAGATGTGCGGCACGCTCGAGTTGGCCACCGCGTTGATCATCATCGCGCCGTGCTTGATAATGCCGGCCTGCTCGTACTGCTCGCCGACCATGTACCCGGTGGTGTTGTGCAGGAACAGCAAGGGTGTTCGTACCTGATTGGCGAGCTGGATGAACTGCGCCGCCTTCTGCGACTCGGCGCTGAACAGCACCCCGCGGGCGTTGGCCAGGATGCCGACCGGGAAACCGTGCACGTCAGCCCAGCCGGTGACCAGGCTGTCGCCGTAGCGCGGCTTGAACTCGTCGAAGTCGGAACCGTCCACCACCCGGGCGATGATCTCGCGCGGGTCGAACGGCACCCGCAGGTCGTCACCGACCACGCCCAGCAACTCCTCCTCGTCGTACCGCGGCGGACCGGCCGGGAACGGCTCGATGCCCTGCTTGCGCCAGTTGAACCGGGCCACGATCCGCCGGCCGATCCGGATCGCGTCCGGCTCGTCCACCGCCAGGTAGTCGGCCAGGCCGGAGGCCTCGGCATGCATCCGGGCACCACCCAGCGCCTCCTCCTCGGCCAGCTCGCCGGTGGCCATCCGCACCAGCGGCGGGCCGGCCAGGAACACCTTGGATCGTTCGGCGATCATCACCACGTGGTCGGACATCCCCGGCACGTAGGCGCCGCCCGCGGTGGAGTTGCCGAACACCAGCGCGACGGTCGGGATGCCGGCCGCCGACAGCCGGGTCAGATCCCGGAACAGCCGGCCGCCCGGGATGAAGATCTCCTTCTGGGTGGGCAGATCCGCCCCGCCGGACTCGACCAGCGAGAGCACCGGCAGCCGGTTGGCCAGCGCGATGTCGTTGGCCCGGAACACCTTGCGCAGCGACCACGGATTGCTGGCACCGCCCTTGACGGTCGGATCGTTCGCCACGATCAGGCATTCCACCCCGCTGACCTCGCCGATGCCGGTGACCACGCTGGCGCCGACGGTGAACTCGCTGCCCCAGCCGGCCAGCGGAGACAGTTCCAGGAAAGGGGAATCGGGATCGAGCAGCAGCTCGATCCGCTCCCGGGCCAGCAGCTTGCCGCGCTGCCGGTGCCGGTCCAGGTACTGCCGGCCGCCACCGGCCACCGCCTTGGCATGCTCGGCGTCCAACTCGGCGAGCTTGGCCAGCATCGCCGCCCGGTTCTGCGCGAACTCCTCCGATCGGGTGTCCAGCACGGAACGCAGCACGGTCATGACAGCAACTCCACCGGGACGTCCACCAGCCGGCAGCGCAGCCACTCGCCGAGCGCCTTGGCCTGCGGGTCGAACCGGGCGGCGGAGCCGACGCCCCGCCCGAGCAGGCCGTCCACCACGAAGTTGACGGCGAGCAGATTAGGCAACAGATATCGCTGGATCGGCAACTCCGCCAGCTCCGGCAACAGCTGCCGTAGCCGGGGCACGGTCAAGGTGGCGACCAGCCACGGGTAGGCCGCGGCGGTGCGTACCCAGATGCCGAGATTCGCCGAGCCGCCCTTGTCGCCGCTGCGCGCACCGGCCAGTTCGCCCAGTGCTACCCGACGGGTTTGGGTGCCGGCCGGCTGCCAGGCCGGGACGGCCGGTTCGGGCAGCTCGGCCAACTCCCGGTGCTCGGTGCCGGCCGGGATC
>DASUAC010000479.1:0-3248 GCA_035763985.1 Jatrophihabitans sp.
CGCAACACGTCGCAGGCCCACCGCACGTCGAAGGTGGTCAGCGCCCGCAGCGCCTCGCCGGTCTGCACGCCGCGCGCGGCCAGATCGCCAAGTTGCGGGTCGTAGGCGTCGCCGCTGTTGATCGCCTTGGCGAAGATGGACGGGTTCGTGGTCACGCCGGTCACGTGCTGGTTGGCAACCAACTCGGCCAGGCTGCCGCTGGTCAGCCGGTCGCGGCTCAGATCATCGAGCCAGATGGACACTCCGGCATCGGTCAACGCGGTCAACGCATCAGCCATAACGATCGTTCTCCCTCACCTGGGCGCGTCCTGATCAAGCAACCGGCGCAGCACGTACGGCAGGATGCCGCCGTGCCGGTAATAGGCGGCCTCGGCCGGGGTGTCGATGCGCACGACCGCGTCGAACTCGCCACTGCTGCCGGCCGCGACGTGCACCGTGCCCGGTGTGCCCTCGTTGAGCGCCTGGATGCCGGTGATGGTCATCGTCTCCTCGCCGGTGAGCCCGAGTGACTCGGCGCTCTGGCCGTTCGGGTACTGCAGCGGCAGCACACCCATCCCGATCAGGTTGGAACGGTGGATGCGCTCGTAGGACTCCGCGATGACCGCGCGCACGCCCAGCAGCGCGGTGCCCTTGGCCGCCCAGTCACGTGACGAGCCCGAGCCGTACTCCCGGCCCGCCAGGATCACCAGCGGGGTGCCCGCCGCCGCGTAGTTCACCGACGCGTCGTAGATGGTGGTGACCGGCCCGTCCGGCTGGCTGAAGTCACGGGTGAACCCGCCCTCGGTGTCGGGCGCGAGCTGGTTGCGCAGCCGGATGTTGGCGAACGTGCCGCGGATCATCACCTCATGGTTGCCGCGCCGCGAGCCGTAGGAGTTGAAGTCGGCACGCTCGACGCCATGGTCGGACAGGTAGCCGCCGGCGGGGGAGTCGGCCTTGATCGAGCCGGCCGGGCTGATGTGGTCGGTGGTCACCGAGTCGCCGAGCTTGAGCAGGACGCGGGCGCCGGTGATGTCGGTGACCGGCTCGGGCTCGAGTGCGGTGCGGTCGAAATAGGGCGGCTTGCGGACGTAGGTGGACTCGTTCTGCCAGTCGAATGTGTCACCAGTGGGCACGGCGAGGCCGCGCCAGTTGTCGTCGCCGGCGTAGACGTCGGCGTAGCCGCGGGTGAACATCTCGGCCTGCAGGCAGGTGTCGACGACCTGCTTGATCTCCTGGCTGGACGGCCAGATCTCGCGCAGGTAGACGGGGTTGCCGTCGCGACCGGTGCCGAGCGGGTCCTGCAGCAGGTTGACGCGCATGCTGCCGGCGAGTGCGTAGGCGATCACCAGTGGTGGTGAGGTGAGGAAGTTCATCCGGCACTCGGGATGGATGCGGCCTTCGAAGTTGCGGTTGCCGGACAGCACCGAACAGACGGTGAGGTCGTGCCCGGTCACCGCGGCGCTGACCTCCGGGATCAGCGGCCCGGAGTTGCCGATGCAGGTGGTGCAGCCGTAGCCGACCAGGTTGAACCCCAGCTTGTCCAGGTAGGGCGTCAGGCCGGCACGGTCGAAGTAGTCGGTGACGACCCTGGAGCCTGGCGCCAGCGAGGTCTTGACCCACGGCTTGCGGGACAGGCCGCGTTCCACGGCCTTCTGGGCCAGCAGCGCTGCGCCGATCATCACCGAGGGGTTGGAGGTGTTGGTGCACGAGGTGATAGCGGCGATCACGACGTGGCCGTTGTCCAGTTCAGCGGCGGTTCCGTCGGCGAGCGTGATCGCGACCGGGGCGGTGGGCCAGTCATGTCCGCTCCCGCACGTGCACGGGGTGCGGGGTTCGTCGCCGGCGTGGGGGCGGTCGACCGCGATCGGGTCACTGGCCGGGAAGGACTCCGCCGACGCCTCGTCGAGGCCGACCTGGACGGCCTCGGCCTGCGACTGGCCGGCGAGCAGCGCGCCGATCGCGTGCGGTGCGATGCGCAACGGGATCCGGTCGTGCGGGCGTTTCGGGCCGGCGATGGACGGCTCGACCGTGCTCAGGTCGAGTTCGATCGCCACCGAATACGCGGGTTCGCGTGTCGGGTCGTGCCACAGCCCCTGCTCCTTTGCGTAGGCCTCGACCAGCCGGACCTGGTCCTGCGGCCGCCCGGTCAGCCGCAGATAGGCCAGCGTTTCCTCATCGATCGGGAAGATCGCGCAGGTCGAGCCATACTCCGGACTCATGTTGCCGATGGTGGCCCGGTTGGCCAGCGGCACGTTCGCCACGCCCGGGCCGTAGAACTCGACAAATTTGCCGACCACCCCGGTCCGGCGCAGCAACTCAGCGACGGTGAGCACCAGATCGGTCGCGGTCGTGCCGGCGGGCAATTCACCGGTGAGCTTCAACCCCAGCACCTGCGGCAGCAGCATGCTCATCGGCTGGCCGAGCATCGCGGCCTCGGCCTCGATGCCGCCCACCCCCCAGCCCAGCACCCCCAGCCCGTTGACCATCGGGGTGTGCGAATCCGTACCTACCAGCGTGTCCGGGTATGCCATCGGCCCGTCCGGTCCGGGGCGGGTGAACACCACCCGCGACAGGTACTCGAGATTCACCTGGTGGCAGATGCCGGTGTCCGGCGGCACCACCTGGAAATCGGCGAAGGCGCGCTGCGCCCAGCGCAGCATCTGGTAGCGCTCGGCGTTGCGCTCGAACTCCAGCCCGGCGTTGACCCGGAACGCGTCGGCCCTGGCGAACACGTCGGCGATGACGGAATGATCGATGACCAACTCGGTCGGGATCAACGGGTTGACGCGCTGTGGATCGCCGCCGAGCGCGGTGATCGCATCGCGCATCGCGACCAGGTCCACCACGCAGGGCACGCCGGTGAAGTCCTGCATCAACACCCGGGCCGGCCAGTGAGCCGCAGGTAGGCTAGGGTCGCCTCGTCGATGGGGAAGATCGCGCTGGTGCACCCGTACTCCGGGCTCATGTTCCCGATCGTGGCCCGGTTGGCCACCGGCACCGCCGCGACGCCCGGGCCGAAGAACTCCACGAGCGTGCCGACCACGCCGACCGACCGCAGCAGTTCGGCGATCGTCAGGACCAGGTCGGTGGCGGTGGCGCCCTGGGGCAGCTGGCCGGACAGCCGCACGCCGATCACCTGCGGGATCAGCATGGACAGCGGCTGGCCGAGCATCGCCGCCTCGGCCTCGATGCCGCCCACTCCCCAGCCGAGCACGCCCAGCCCGTTGACCATCGGGGTGTGCGAGTCGGTGCCGACCAGGGTGTCCGGG
>DASUAC010000480.1:0-6392 GCA_035763985.1 Jatrophihabitans sp.
GCACGTAGTCCACCGCGCCGGTCTCGGCGTCCACCAGATGGGCCAGCACCGGCAGGCCGTGCTCGGCCGCCCACTCCTCGCTGGCCAGCAGCACGGTCGATGCGCCGTCGGTGAGCGGAGTGGAATTGCCCGCGGTCATCGTGGGATCCGGCAACCGGGTGCCGAACACCGGTTTCAACGCGGCCAGTTTCTCGGCCGAGGAGTCCGGCCGCAGGTTCTGATCGACGGACAGGCCGAGGAACGGAGTGATCAGGTCGGTGAAGAAGCCCCGGTCGTACGCGGCGGCCAGGTTGCGGTGGCTGGCGGCGGCCAGTTCGTCCTGATCGGCACGGGCGATTCCCCACTCGGCGGTGGTGATCGCCTGGTGCTCGCCCATCGACAGGCCGGTGCGCGGCTCGGAGTTGCGCGGGATCTCCGGCTTGAGCTGGCCCGGCCGCAGGCCGGTCAGCGCCTTCAGCCGGGCCGGCGCGGTACGCGCCCGGTTCGCCTCCAGCAGCACCTCACGCAGCCCCTCGTTCACCGCGATCGGCGCATCGGAGGTGGTGTCCACGCCGCCGGCGATACCCGATTCGATCTGGCCGAGCGCGATCTTGTTGGCCACCAGGATGGTGGTCTCCAGGCCGGTGCCGCAGGCCTGCTGCACGTCGTAGGCGGGCGTCTCGGCCGACAGCGACGAGCCGAGCACCGACTCCCGGGTGAGGTTGAAATCCCGGCTGTGCTTGAGCACCGCGCCGGCGGCCACCTCGCCGAGCCGCTGGCCCTGCAGGTTGAACCGGGCGGCCAGCCCGTCCAGGGCGGCGGTGAGCAGGTCCTGGTTCCCGGCTCGGGCGTACCGGCCGTTGGAGCGGGCGAACGGAATGCGGTTGCCGCCGAGGATGGCGGCGCGGCGGGTGGGCATGGCGCTCCCTTTCGAGGACTTCCGAGGGCCTGATGCGGGCTCGCAATGTTTTCGATACCCACGGTATCGGGTACTTGCGCCGAGCGCAGCCTTCGAGTGGCGCGTACCTCAACCGCTCGACCCGGCACGCCACCGACCGGACGGCGGATCGTTGACTACCCAGCGCAACCATCGCACGAGCACCGGATAAACTGCGGCACCCGAGGAGCCATGGAAAACTTCGATCACCTACGCCGCACCGGCACCGTACTGCTCAGCACCCGCCGCCGAAACGGCCGAATCGTCGACACACCGGTCAATTTGGCCGTAGATCTCGATGGAATCGGTTATTTCCGGACTTGGTCGACGGCCGGCAAGGCCAAGCGGCTGGCCAATTTCCCCGGCGTCCGGGTCGCTCCGTGCACGCCGACCGGCCGGCCGAAGGGCTCCGACCAGCCGGCGCTGGCCAGCCGGCTGTCCGGCACGGATGCCGAACACGCACAGCGACAACTGGCCTCCCGGTTCCCGCTGCTGCACGGCGTGCTGGTGCCGCTGATCCACCGGCTGACCGGTCGCCACACGGTGTACTACCGGCTGGTGCCGGCCGGCGAGCCGACGCCCTGGCAGGGCAGGCAGTCGTAATCGGGCGTTTTCGCCACCTGCGCAAAGCGATTAGCCAACCCGCAAGACATCCTTCACAGTCACCGCTTATAGTCCGTGCGAACGAATGCAGCACGGGCGAGCAGGCGCCCGGCATCGCCGCTTGCGGCGGATCTCATCAGAGAGGATGCAGCAGAGTGAAGTTTTCACGACGTGCCCGGGTAGGCGCGGCAGCCGTCCTGGCGGCCGGCCTGGCGCTCGGGGTCACGGCGGTGGCGAGTGCGTCCCCATCGTCGAACCAAAGCTCCGAGCACGGCCATTCGCAGCAGGCGCCGCTCGACCACATCTTCGTGATCATGCTGGAGAACCACTCCAAGTCCAGCGTGATCGACGACCCCAACTCGCCGTACCTGACCAGCCTGGCGCACACCTACTCGATGGCCGACAACTACTACGGCGTAACCCACCCGTCCATGCCGAACTACATCGCCAGCATCGCCGGCGACAACTTCGGCATTCAGGACGACAACGACCAGAACGTGGTGAACCTGGACCGGCTCAACCTGGTCGACCAACTGGAGGCCAAGCACATCGGCTGGGACGCCTACATGGACACCCTGCCGGCCAACAAGCTGGACCGGTTCGGCCCGACCGTCAACGGCAGCACGGTCAGCCTGTACGCCAAGAAGCACAACCCGTTCGTGCTGTTCGACGACATCAAGAACAACTCGGCCCGGATGGACCACGTCCGCGACTACAGCCAGCTCAGCACCGACCTGAACTCCGCGCACGCGCCGCAGTTCGTCTGGATCAGCCCGAACCAGTGCAACGACATGCACGGCGGCGTGTACGTCTCGGTGCCGGGCCACCCGGAGACCCCGTGCCCGTACGGCAGCACCAAGGACGACGCGAACGACGCGGCGCTGAAGCAGAAGGCCGACGCGTTCGTGCAGGGCGCGGTGGACACCATCACCCACTCCAGGGCCTGGACCAAGCGTTCGGCGATCGTGATCGTCACCGACGAGGACGACTACACCGGCGACACCGAGACCGGCGGCTGGGAGAGCCCAGCGGGCTGCTGCGACTCGCCGTACGTGCCGGCCGGTGACCCGCGGGTGTCGGCCAGCTGGCCGGGTGGCACCTACGGCGGCGGCCTGATCCCGGCGATCATCGTGACCGCCCACGGCCCGCGGCACCTCGTCGATCACACGGCGTACAACCACTACTCGCTGCTGACCACCATCGAGGACAACTGGCACCTCGGCCACATCGGCCACGCCGGTGACCGGATCAACGGCGTCGTCCCGATGTGGTCATCGTTCCTCGGCGAGGACCGCGACTAGCAATTCGTTCCCGGAAGGGACCGCGACAGCGGTTCGTCCTGGGAGGGACCGCGACCAGCGGTTCGTCCCGGGAGGACTTTCCGGGCCCGATCGGCCCGCGTGCCGCCGCAACTCCGGCGGCCCGCGGGCCGATCTGCGTTCGCGGCACACGACGGCGGTCAACTGCGACCGCCGATCAACTGCGGCAAAAGGAGCAAAACCTTGCCATTGCGGGAACATGTGAGGCGACCGGCCGAACTCGCAATGTCAGGAGGACCGATGAGCGCGCTGACCGGCATCGGTGCCGAGGTCGTCATCGACGGTGCGGCCGGATACCGGATTGCCGCACCCGGGCTGACCGGTGCCGCCCGGGCGACCACCGAGCCGGTGGTGCCGGGCACCGCCACCGGCCAGGTGTTCATGCGCGCCCTCGGCAACGCCGGCCTCAGTCCGAGCGGGACGATCCTGCTCGCCCACTCCAGCGCCGCCGGCGGTGACGTCCGGGTGACCGTTCCCGCACCGGCCGCCGGCAACAACGCCCTGCTGCTGGTGCACGACTCGACCGGCGCGGTGAGCTGGCACCTGCCCGACCGGGCCGCCGGCGCGGCGCAGCCGGACCGGCAGGCGATGTCGTTCACCGTTGCGGCGAACCGGTTCACGCACGATCCGGGCGGCCTGCTGTCGCGAGCCGCCGGGCTGGTGGAACACTTCGGCAGCCATTTCGGCATCGAGCCCGGGCATTTCGGCGTCGGGCAAGGCCATTTCGGCATCGACACAGGCCACTTCGGCATCGGGCAAGGGCCGGCCGGCGCCCGCAAGGTGCTGTCCGTGCTCGAGTACCCGGTCGGGCACCTGGCCGGTTGGCAGCTGAGCAACTGGTTCGCGGCCTGGGAGCGGAACAAGCACCCGGCGGTGATCCGCTGGTTCCCGCCGGCCCCCGACCACCAGCTCGGCGAGCCGCTCAGCCCCACCAACTGGGGGAATCTCGCGCAAGGCAGGGTATTGCTGTTCATCCACGGGATCTTCAGCACCTGCAACGGCGCGTTCGGCGCCATCGGCAGCGACGGCCGTACCTGGCCGGCGTTGCGCCAGGCCTACGGCGGACGCATCATCGGCTACGACCACCCGACGGCCTCGGTCGGCCCGGAGCAGAACGCCGCCGCGTTCCTCCGCCAGATCCCGGACGGGCTCAGCCTGGACGTGGACATCGTGACGCACAGCCGCGGCGGCCTGGTCGCCCGGGCGCTGGCGGCGCAGGGGTCGGCCAAGCTCCGGATCGGCAAGATCGTCTTCGCCGCGACGCCGAACGGCGGCAGCCAGATCACCATGTCGCGCAACTGGATCACCTTCATCAACCGGATCAGCAGCGTGCTCACGCTGCCGGCCCTGACGTTGCCGGCGCCGGTCGAGGGCATCACCGAGGTGCTCGCCGGCGTCCTGGAACTGGTCAAGGTCCTCGGCGTCGGCACGATGGACCAGTTACCGGGGCTGGACGCCATGCGGCCGGACAGCACGTTCCTCAGCCGGCTCGCCCGCGGTAACGGCAGCACCGCCGAGTACTACGCCGCGGCCGCCGAATTCCAGCCCGGGCCGATGCTGGCGCACCTGTTCAACCGGCTGGACGATCTGGCCCACGTCGTCGACGACGCGGTTTTCCCCCATGTGCGCAACGACATCGCGGTGCCGACCAACGGGGTCTGGGATCCGGCCGACCCGGCCGGGCTCGCCACGCCGGCCGGCGCGCCGGTGCTGCGCGGCCTTCCGGTGCCGGGCTTTCCGGTGCCGGACGAACGGCGGCTGTTGGTCGGGCGGGGCAGCACCTACTGGCACTGCACCTACTTCCAGGACCAGGCCATGCGGGACGCGCTGGTCCGCTGGCTCACCCCGGCCGCCGCCTGACGACGGCAGAGCCGCTGCGTCACTCGGTGGCGAGGGCGGCCAGTACGTTCAGCCGGGCCGCGCGCCGTCCGGGTGCGATCGCGGCGAACACCGCGGCACCGGCCGCCACCGCGGCGATGATCACCAGCCTGAGTACCGGCACCGACAGCACGGTGACCCCTTGCGAGTGCAACGCGGCCACGATCGCCCAGCCCAGCAGCACGCCGACGACCAGCCCCTGCACCGCGCCGATCAGCGCCATGATCACCGCCTCGTAGCGCACCGTGGTGCGCAGCTGTGGCCGGGTCATGCCGACCGCCCGCAACAGGCCCAGCTCCCGGGTGCGTTCGTGGATGGACAGCGCCAGGGTGTTGGCGATGCCGACCAGCGCTATGAACAGCGCCAGCGCCAGCAATCCGTACACCAGGTTCAGGATCTGGTCGATCTGGGCGGTCCGCGAGGCCTTGTACTCGGTGCGGTCCTGCAGTTTCGCGGTCGGGTAATCGGCCAGCACCGACTGGATCGCGGCCCGGCCGGCCGCGGCCGACACGCCCTGGGAGAGCCGGACGTAGACCTGGAAGTCCAGCTGCTGGGAGAAGTTCTGCTCGGCGGCGGCCATCGGCAGCACGTAGTCACCGGCCAGATCCCGGGCGGTGTAGATCGCCTGCACGGTGAACACCCGGGTGCCGCCGGTGAACTGAACCGGTATCTTGCTGCCCAGCCGCAGCTGCTTGTCATCGGCGTACTGCCGGGAGACGGCGATGCCGGTCGGCGTCATCTCCTGCATGTTGCCCTGGGCCACCCCGACGTCGAAGAGGTAGTCGATACGTTTCGGGTTGACGGCCAGGATCACCACGCTCGCGCCGCCCAGCCGCACCGAGCCGGCCCGGATGCCGGTGGAGGAGGCGATCTGGGGTAGCGCGTCGAGCCGCTGCTGCAGCTCCGGGCTGAAGCCGGTGGCGCCACCGGGCTGGCCGCCGCTGTCGATCACGAAGTCGGCCCGCATGGTCCGGTCGACCACCGCGTTTACCGAGCTGGTGGTGGACGCGGCGAGCACGCTCATCACCGCCACCAACGCCACCCCGATCATCAGCGCCGCCGCGGTCGCGGCCGTGCGTTTGGGGGTGCGCATCGCGTTGTTGCGAGCCAGTGCGCCGATCGGGCCGCGGGCGAGCAGCGGTGCGCCGAGCAGCCTGCTCATCGGCCGGCTGATCAACGGGCCGAGGATCGAGATGCCCAGGAAGGTGATGACGGCGCCGATGCCGACCAGCGGCAACCGGTTGTGCACGTGCGCGAACAGGCCGGTGAGCAGCAGCGCAAGTCCGGCCCCGAGCACCGAGCAGCCGGAGACCAACCGCCGTAGCTTGCGGGTCTCCTCGGAGCCGGCGACGCCCTGCATCGCGGCCACCGGTGCCACCCGGCCGGCCTTGCGGGCCGGTGAGTAGGCCGCCAGCAGGGTGATCACGATGCCGACTCCCAGGCTGACCAGCACGGTGCGCAGCGAGATCAGCAGGCCGGCGGACGGAATGTCGATGCCGAACAGGATGAGCAGTTGCCGCAAGCCGATTGCCAGCCCGATCCCCGCGGCCAGACCCACCGCCGAGGCGATGATCCCGATCACCAGCGACTCGCCCAGCACCGACAGGGTCACCTGCCGGCGACTGGCTCCGACCGCGCGCAGCAGGGCCAGCTCGCGCAACCGCTGGGCCACCACG
>DASUAC010000481.1:0-17954 GCA_035763985.1 Jatrophihabitans sp.
CACCGGTCGCCGGCGGACATCTTGCACCAGTCGCCGGCGGGCGTCCGGCACCAGTCGCCGCCGGGGGAGGGGAGCCCTCATGACCGCCTTCGACAGCCGAGTGGATCCGGCGGCGCTGACCGAGGAAGGGTTGCGCGAGCACATCGCCGGGGAGCTGGCGCGGGCCCGCGCCCGGACCGATGCGCTCACCAGCGCGGTGGACGAGGCGGACCTGGTCAACCAGCACTCGCCGCTGATGTCCCCGCTGGTCTGGGACCATGCCCACATCGGCAACCAGGAGGAGATCTGGCTGCTGCGCGACGTCGGCGGCCGGGCCGGCGTGCGTACCGACATCGACCGGATGTACGACGCGTTCGCCAACCCGCGAGCCGACCGGCCGGCGCTGCCGCTGCTCTCGCCGGCGCAGGCCCGCGGCTACGTCCGGCAGGTGCGCGACGAGGTGCTGGACGTGCTCAGCGGCACCCCGCTGGACCGCCGCAGGCTCACCCGGCACGGTTTCGTCTACGGCATGGTGGTGCAGCACGAGCAGCAGCACGACGAGACCATGCTGGCCACCCACCAGCTGCGCCGGACCGGGCCGCCGCTGCACGCACCGGCGCCGGAGCCGCCACGCTCGACCGGGCTGCCCGCCGAGGTGCTGGTGCCGGCCGGTGACTTCGACCTGGGGACGTCCACCGAGGCGTGGGCGCTGGACAACGAGCGGCCGGCGCACCGGGTGTGGCTGCCCGCGTTCTGGATCGACACGGTGCCGGTCAGCAACGCCGACTACCTCGCGTTCATGGCCGACGGCGGCTACGCCGAACCGCGCTGGTGGACGCCGGAGGGCTGGGCGTACCGGCAGCGGGCGAAGCTGACCGCGCCGCTGTTCTGGCGGCAGGACGCCGACGGCTCGTGGTGGCGGCGCAGCTTCGGCACGATGTTGCCGGTCGAGGAGGCCGAGCCGGTGCTGCATGTCTGCCAGTACGAGGCGGCCGCGTACGCGGCCTGGGCCGGCCGCCGGCTGCCGACCGAGGCGGAATGGGAGAAGGCCGCCCGCTGGGATCCGGCCACCGGCCGGTCCCGGCGTTACCCGTGGGGGGACGAGGATCCGACTCCGCAGCGAGCCAACCTCGGACAGCGGCATCTGCGTCCGGCCAGGGTGGGCAGCTATCCCGCGGGCGCCTCACCGCTCGGCGTGCATCAGCTGATCGGCGATGTCTGGGAATGGACCGGCTCCACCTTCGCCGGCTACCCGGGCTTCGAGGTCTTTCCCTACCCGGAGTATTCCAAGGTGTTCTTCGGCAGCGACTACTACGTGCTGCGCGGCGGCTCGTTCGGCACCGATCCGGCGGCCTGCCGGGCCACCTTCCGGAACTGGGACTTCCCGACCCGGCGGCAGATCTTCGCCGGCTTCCGGACGGCCCGCTCGGCCACCGGGCAGGAGACCGGCCCGGTTGGCGGCCGGCGGGGACAGGAGATCCACCCCTAGATGTGCCGACACCTGTGCTACCTCGGCAGCGAGCCGATCCTGCTGCGCGAGCTGCTGTTCGACGCCGAGCACTCGCTGGCCCGGCAGTCCTACGCCCCGTGCGACATGCGAGGCGGCGGAACGGTGAACGCCGACGGGTTCGGCGCCGGCTGGTATGCCTCGCCGGCCGGCCCGGCGGTTCGCTACCGCCGGGCCGGCCCGATCTGGCAGGACACCGGCTTCGTCGAACTGGCCGCCCACATCAGCACGACGACGCTGCTTGCCGCGGTGCGCAATGCCACGGCCGGCATGCCGATCACCGAGACCGCGGCCGCGCCGTTCACCGACGGGCACTGGCTGTTCAGCCTCAACGGCCGGATCCAGGGTTGGCCGGACAGCGTGGCCACGGTGGCCGGCACGCTGCCCACCAGGTCGTTGCTGACCATGGACGCACCGACCGATGCCGCGCTGCTCTGGGCGCTGCTCCGGCACCGGCTGGCCGGTGCCACCGATCCCGGCGTCGTGCTGACCGAACTGGTCTGCGAGGTGCTGGACGCGGCACCCGGCTCCCGGCTGAACCTGCTGCTCACCGACGGGCAACGGGCCTACGCCACCACGGTGACCCATGCCCTGTCGGTCCGCCGGAACCCGACCCTGATCGCGAGCGAACCGCTGGACGACGATCCGGCCTGGCATCCGGTGCCGGACGGCCGGCTGGTCACCGCGGACCGCAGCGACGTCCAGATCGAGCCGCTGACCGGCTGAGCGCCGGCTGCTGACACCCGGGTTGTTCGGGAGGAGAGAGATGACGATCACGGTCGACGACCGGTTCCTGGATGCGGCGGCCTCGGCCGACGAGCTGGCCACGGATGCCCGGCTGGGCCTGACCGCCAGCCCGAAGTGGCTGCCGCCGCGCTGGTTCTACGACGAGCGGGGCAGCGAGCTGTTCGAGCAGATCACCGAGCTGCCCGAGTACTACCCGACCCGCACCGAGCGCCGGTTGCTGGCCGAGCATGCCGACGAGATCGCCGCCGCGGCACCGGTCGAGACGGTCGTCGAACTCGGCTCGGGCTCGTCCTCGAAGACCCATCTGCTGCTCGATGCCTGGCAACGGGCCGGTACGTTGCGCCGCATCATCACCCTGGACGTCTCGACCAGCGCGCTGACCGAGGCGGCCGAGATCCTGGACCGGCGTTATCCCGGGGTGGAACTGCGGCCGGTGCGGGGCGACTTCACCCGGCACCTGCGGGAGCTGGACACCGTCGGCCGGACTGCGATCGTCTTCCTCGGCTCCACCATCGGCAACCTGGATCCGGACCAGCGCCGGAAGTTCTTCGCCGACGTGCGGGCGAGTCTGGGTGCCGGCGACGCGTTGCTGCTCGGCACCGACCTGGTCAAGCCGCCCGAGGTGCTGGTACCGGCCTACGACGATGCCGCGGGGGTCACCGCCGAGTTCAACCTGAACGTCCTGCGGGTGCTCAACGCCGGACTGGACGGCGATCTGCCGGTTGCCGACTTCAGCCACCGGGCGATCTGGAACGCCGAGCAGGAGCGGATCGAGATGCGGCTGCGGGCCGGCCGGGCGGTGCGGGCCAGGCTGGCCGCCATCGGCCTGGACGTGCACTTCGCGCGCGGCGAGGAGTTGCTCACCGAGATCTCCTCGAAGTTCCGCCGGGACGGCATCACCGCCGAGCTGGCCGAGGCGGGCCTGCGGCTGCGCCACTGGTGGACCGATCCGCAGGGATACTTCGCGGTCAGCCTGGCCGGCTGACCGGTCGGATCGCCGCATCCGTTCGGGGCGGGTGGGGCGTGTTCGAGAGCGGCATGGCCGGAGCTGCCCGTGCGAAGCTGCTCCGTCGGCGGTTGTCCGGACCGCCGGTGCCATGCCGCTCTCCACCCTCCCCCGAGAGAGCTTCCGGCACGTCCGCAAGTGCCGGGTTCACCGCCGGACGTCCGCCAGCGCACGTGATCGGTAGGAGCGGGGACTTCCCAGGACCGACTGTCGTGCATCTTATCGGACGACCGACAACGTGCAGGATGCCCGGTCCGAACCGTCTTGTCAACTGCTGTTAGATGGGCCGGCGAGTCGCAGTCGGTGGCACTAACTCTGCCGTGCCGGTGCGCCACCTCTGCCCGGCCGGTGGCGCAAGCTCCGCCCGGCCGGTGGCGCTAGCTCCGCCCGGTCGGTGGCACTACCTCTGCCCAGCCGGACACACTCTAGGCGACCGCCCAGAGCGGCGCGCAGCCGGCCAGTGCTCGGCGCAGCGCCCGCCGTTCGTCCCGGTCCAGGGTGGCCAGCCGGACGGATAAGGTCTCGCGGTCCACGTCCAGCGCCTGGGCCAGCGCGCCGGGGTCGTCGGCGCCTCCCAGATCCCGGAGGGCAGCCACCAGATCGGCGAGCGTGATCAGCCGGCGGGCGGCCGTCCGGTGCACGGCCTGCTCCTCCCGGTGCAGCCATTGCCCGCAATCGCGCAGGCCGCGCTCGAGGTGGACGATCTCGTGGGCGAGGGTGCAGCGGCGCTGCGCAGCGCTGGTGCCGGCCCGCAACGCGATCACCGCGCCGCCGTCGCGCGCCTCGCCGAGCAGGTCACCGGTCATCCGCTCGATCACCACCCGGACCTCGGGCCAGTTCAGCCGGACGTCCCGCCACGGGTCGTACCGGCCGGCTGGAGGACGCGGCAGCCGGAGGTCGGTTGCGACAAGCGTGCCCATGCCCCAGATCATGTACCGGGCTGCTGACATTTCGTCCGGTGGCGGACGGCGACCGGGCCACCCAGCCGGTCACGGCCGGGGAGCCAGCTCGCCGGGGGTCAGGCAACCCGCGACCGGATCACTTGACCGGCGGCTCCGCACCGCCGCGGCGGGCCGCCCGCGGGGTGGCTCGAGCCTTGTCGGCACCTCGGCGGCTGGTCCGCGGTCGTTCGGTGGTCCGCCGGCCGTCCAGCCCGATGACGCCGCCCGCTGCCGGCTCCAGCATGGCCCGGATGATCTCGTCCACCGCACGCCGCTGCCGCCGGTTCAGCCGGCTCGCTTCCACCGGCGGCTGGTACGGCTCGGTCTCCTGGGCGGGCAGCTGAGCGGCGGTCCGGAGTTCGGCCAGCGTCACCGGCAGCACGCCGGCGAACGCGCGCAACGTCTCCTCGTCCGGACGCCCGTGGTCGCCGCGCAGGTAGCGGGCGGCCGTGTCGTGGTTGATCCGGTAGCCCGCCTGCCGAGCCTGCCGGGCGATCTCGCGCGCGCTGAGGCCGGCGGTGTTGGACCGGGTCAGCAGCTCCGACAGGGCGCTCATGACATCCACTCTTCGCGTGACCGCCGACCGGCCGCTCCGGGCGTCGACCCGCTCGTACCTCGCTCGCTGCGCACTCGCTGAAGGCGTGGTGCGCCCGAGCTGCTCACTCGCTGTCGCCGTTGCGGCGCCTGCGATGCTCGCTCGCTCATGAGCTTGCCCCGGCGGTCGCCGAACTGCCCCGAAACGCAGACATGGTGTGCACACTATCGGCTACGAAAGCCGGAAAAGCGGGTTCTGCACAACTGCGTAGCCTGTCAGCGTGCAGACGGTGATGTCTCGTACGAACGATCGAATGGATCAATCGTGCACCGCGAGGACGGTGCGGCCGGACAGTCAGTCGCGAGGTGATTCGAGCTTGCCGCGGCGAGCCGCCTTGGCCGGCCGGGCCGCGCTCTTGGCCGGCAGGCCGGTCGCCGCCCGGCCCGCTCCGGCGCGCTGGCCGCGGCGGGTCGACAGCTCGTCCGGGCCGGCGGCGCCCGGGGCGTCCAGCATGGCGCGGATGATCTCGTCGATGGCTCGGCGCTGCCGGCGGCTCAGCCGGCTGGACTCGGCCGGCGGCCGGTACGGCTCGGTCTCGCCGGACGGCAGCGAGGCCGCGGCACGCAGTCGGCTCATCGGTATCCGCAGCACCTTGGACAGCGCGAGCAGGGTGGCCTCGTCGGGCCGGCCGTGGTCGCCGCGCAGGTAGCGGGCGGCGGTGTCGTGGTTGAGGCTGAAGCCGGCGGCCTGGGCCGACCGGGCCAGCGACCGCGCGCTGAGCTTGCCGGCGTTGGCCTCGTTGAGCAGCTCGGACAGGGCGGTCATGCCGGGGCCTGCCCGGCGGCGGACGCCCACCCGCGTGGAAGGAGCTGCGGGCCCGACACGCAGGCCACACGAAGTTGTGCAGACATATCGCAGACATTAAACCCTATGACAGCGTCAAGTCCGGCCTTTTCTCGCTTTCACAAGAACGCACTGACGGACATCGTGCAGACAGACGCTCGAAGTTACTTAGTTATCCACAGGTGGCCGTCTGATTTCTGAGAGGACGTCATACATTTCCGGTAACTTAGTGCGATCCGGCTGGAGCCGGGGCACCTTTCGGACGGGGGATGTATGCAGCTACGTAGTCGGCGGGCGCTGGGCGATTACATCGATCTGCTGGGTATCTCCGAACGCCAATTGGCACGTAACGCCGGTCTGAGCCATTCGACGGTCAACCACCTGGTGACGGGGCGGCGGACCACCTGCTCGCTGCGCACTGCGGTCGCCATCGAGCGAGCGCTCGACTGCCCGCCCGGACTGCTGTTCGCACCGGACAACGAGGCGGACCGGCTGGCGCTCTACCGGCTGGCGATGCGGGAAAACAAGCAGTGACCGGTGAATCCGCACGGCGCGGATCGGTCGTCCGGTCCGGCGGCATGGTGCACGCCGACCTCGGACGGCTCCGGCTCCGCCACCTCGGCGGACGGCACGGCCGATCGAGCGGCGGGTGGCTCCGAGAGTCGGCCACCGGCTCATTGGCTGCCGTTCGGCCCGGCGGTACGGCCCCGATGCTGAACAGTCTTAGTCAGCTCGATACGGCATCGAAGTTTTACGTTGCAATGGAAAGTCAGTTCCTCGGCGATCAATTCGTATCGCTCACATCAGGCGGGGCCGGGCGGCCTATCGGATGGCCGGACCTGCACCGCGGAATGCTCAGGATACCGGCTGGCCCCGGTAATCGGTGTGCGCGTGGGTATGGCGCGAACCGCATAGACATCCGTTCAGCGAAGGCGGCTGGTCGCCATTGGCGGCGGACGGCGAATTGCGATACACGGCCCAGTCCGACCCGCCAGGGGAGGGCGGGACTTGGTGGGCCGAAATCTGCCCCACTTCGACCGGGGCCGGTACCCGGCAGAGCAGGCCGAACCAGGTCATAGCGGCACCGGTACCGGTGGCCATCGGCACCCGTGGCGGTGCCCGCCACCGGCCGTTCGTACCGTGTTTTGGTTCCACCGCGCCCGTCGCATAGACTTCTCTGTTGGCGCTTGCCTCCGGTTTCTTGCTGCCGGGACCTCGACCGTGTGAACGGACGACGACTCTGCAGGGCTCGCTGTGGCCGCGAGACGGAATCCGGCCCTCATCGGCAGCGCGCCGGACGTGGTCGTCAGCACACGGTACGCCGTGCGCTGCCCGGCTGCGGCGGTCGAATCCAGTGGTAGATGAGTCGAAATGCGGAGGACATGGCCAAGAAGGATGGGGCCATTGAGGTCGAAGGCAAGGTCGTTGAGCCGCTGCCCAACGCGATGTTCCGGGTGGAGCTGAGCAACGGGCACAAGGTGCTGGCGCACATCAGCGGCAAGATGCGGCAGCACTACATCCGGATCCTTCCGGAGGACCGGGTGGTGGTGGAGCTCTCGCCGTACGACCTGACCCGCGGCCGGATCGTCTACCGGTACAAGTAAGCCGATGAACGCATCGCGCCGGTGCGCCGAAATCAGTACGAACCAGGAGTAGGACCGTGAAGGTCAACCCGAGCGTCAAGCCGATCTGCGACAAGTGCAAGGTCATCCGTCGTCACGGTCGGGTCATGGTCATCTGCGACAACCTGCGCCACAAGCAGAGGCAGGGCTGACGCCCTGTGTCCTGCTCCGCAGGCGTCGCAGGACGCCAGAGGCAGGGCTAGCCGTTCGACAGTCCTGATCCGCGGGCGCCGCAGGCGCCGGCACCAGGGCTGAGCAGTCACGCAACACCCAGCACGCGCACTCCTCCCTGCCGAGCGAGGCAGGGTCACCCCCGGACGGAGGCCGGGGCCGTCGCGGCCGGATCACCCTGATCGGGGTGTCCCGGCGAAGGGCAGCGACGGGCGGATGCGCATCAGACCTCCGGAGGAATGAAGGAGAACGCCCCGTATGGCACGTCTTGCCGGCGTCGACCTGCCCCGCGAGAAGCGGATGGAGGTCGCGCTCACCTACATCTACGGCGTTGGGCCGTCCCGTGCGAAGGAGACCCTCGCAGCCACCGGCGTCAGCCCGGACCTGCGCGCCCGGGACCTCACCGACGAGGACCTGATCAAGCTGCGCGACTACATCGACGCCAACTACCGCGTCGAGGGTGACCTGCGTCGCGAGGTCGCGGCCGACATCCGGCGCAAGATCGAGATCGGGTGCTACCAGGGCCTGCGGCACCGCCGTGGCCTGCCGGTGCACGGGCAGCGCACCAAGACCAACGCCCGTACCCGCAAGGGTCCGAAGAAGACCATGGCCGGCAAGAAGAAGGCCAAGAAGTAATTCACCTGCCGCGTTCGCTCGCGGTACTCGACTTCATTCCGCATATCCGTAGGAGTTACGCAGCAGATGCCTCCCAAGACTCGCGGCGCCGGCGCCGTGAAGAAGGTCCGTCGCAAAGAGAAGAAGAACGTCGCGCACGGCCACGCTCACATCAAGAGCACCTTCAACAACACCATCGTCTCGATCACCGACCCCACCGGCAACGTGATCAGCTGGGTCTCGGCCGGCCACGTCGGCTTCAAGGGCTCCCGCAAGTCCACTCCGTTCGCCGCCCAGATGGCCGCCGAGAACGCCGCCCGCAAGGCGCAGGAGCACGGCGTCAAGAAGGTGGACGTGTTCGTCAAGGGCCCCGGTTCGGGCCGCGAGACCGCGATCCGCTCGCTGCAGGCGACCGGGCTCGAGGTCGGCACCATCTCCGACGTCACCCCGCAGCCGCACAACGGCTGCCGGCCGCCCAAGCGGCGCCGGGTCTGAGGCTGGAAGACGGAGGAGAACTAAGACATGGCTCGTTACACCGGACCCGCGACTCGGATCTCGCGCCGGCTCAACGTCGACCTGGTCGGCGGTGACGCCGCCTTCGAGCGCCGCCCGTTCCCGCCCGGCCAGCACGGCCGCGCCCGCATCAAGCAGAGCGAGTACCTGCTGCAGCTGCAGGAGAAGCAGAAGGCGAAGTACTCCTACGGGGTGCTGGAGAAGCAGTTCCGCCGTTACTACGAAGAGGCGGTGCGGCGGCAGGGCAAGACCGGCGACAACCTGCTGCAGATCCTGGAGACCCGGCTGGACAACGTCATCTACCGGTCCGGCCTGGCCCGGACCCGGCGGCAGGCGCGGCAGCTGGTCAGCCACGGCCACTTCCTGGTCAACGGCCAGAAGGTGAACATCCCCAGCTACCGGGTGACGCCGCTGGACATCATCGACGTCAAGCCGAAGTCGCTGGAGACCACGCCGTTCCTCATCGTCCGGGAGACCCTGGGCGAGCGCCCGGTGCCGGCCTGGCTGCAGGTCGTCCCGAACCGGCTGCGCATCCTGGTTCACCAGCTGCCCGAGCGGGCCCAGATCGACATCCCGCTCTCCGAGCAGCTGATCGTCGAGCTCTATTCGAAGTAACCCGTACGGCCGGCGGCCGGGACGTCCTGGCCGCCGGAGCTTCTCACTCGTCATGAGAAGGTCCCGCGCGGGCACAACTGAATACCTTCCGGTGGACGTCATATAGCGGGCGTCCCTGATCCGAGGAGTTCAACCGTGCTCATCTCCCAGCGTCCGACGCTGACCGAAGAGGTCATCGCCGACAACCGCTCCAAGTTCGTCATCGAGCCGCTCGAGCCCGGCTTCGGCTACACCCTGGGCAACTCGCTGCGGCGCACCCTGCTGTCCTCCATCCCGGGGGCGGCGGTGACCAGCATCCGGATCGACGGCGTGCTGCACGAGTTCACCACCGTCGAAGGGGTCAAGGAGGACGTCACCGACCTGATCCTGAACCTCAAGGAACTGGTGGTCTCCTCCGACTCGGACGAGCCGGTGGTGATGTACCTGCGCAAGCAGGGCCCGGGTGAGGTGACCGCCGCCGACATCGCGCCGCCGGCCGGTGTCGTGGTGCACAACCCGGACCTGCAGATCGCCACGATCAACAAGAAGGGCCGGCTGGAGATCGAGCTGGTCGTCGAGCGCGGCCGGGGCTATGTGACCGCCGCGCAGAACAAGCAGCCGGGCCAGGAGATCGGCCGGATCCCGGTCGACTCGATCTACTCGCCGGTGCTCAAGGTGACCTACGCCGTGGAGGCCACCCGGGTCGAGCAGCGTACCGACTTCGACCGGCTGGTGGTCGACGTCGAGACCAAGTCCTCGATCAGCCCGCGCGACGCCGTCGCATCGGCCGGCCACACGCTGGTCGAGCTGTTCGGCCTGCTCCGCGAGCTGAACGAGGAGGCCGAGGGCATCGACGTCGGCCCGTCGCCGACCGAGGTGGCCGACATCGCTGCGTTCTCGATGCCGATCGAGGAGCTGGACCTCACCGTCCGGTCCTACAACTGTCTCAAGCGGGAGGGCATCCACACGGTGGGTGAGCTGGTCGGCCGCAGTGAGGCGGACCTGCTCGACATCCGCAACTTCGGCTCCAAGTCGATCGACGAGGTCAAGATCAAGCTGCACGGCCTCGGCCTGTCGCTGAAGGACAGCCCGCCCGGATTCGATCTGAACTCGGTGGTGGACTCCTACGGCACCGACGAGTTCTCCGACGACACCGACTACGCCGAGACCGAAGAGCTGTAGCGATACCAGCGCACCGGGCGGGCGAAGCCCGCCCGGTGCGACAACGCCGGCGCGACCACCGCCTCGGCCACACAGTCGGAGGCGGGATGCCGCCTCCGGGAGACAACCGCCGCCGGCGGCCAACCGTCGGCGCCTGAGGAATAGTTCAGCTAGGAGCACGACATGCCCACGCCTACCAAGGGTCCTCGGCTCGGTGCCGGTCCGGCCCACGAGCGGCTGCTGCTCGCGAACCTTGCGACCGCGCTGTTCGAGCACGACCGGATCACCACCACCGAGGCCAAGGCCAAGCGGCTGCGCCCACTTGCCGAGAAGCTGATCACCTTCGCCAAGCGCGGTGGCCTGCACGACCGGCGCCAGGTGCTCAAGGTGATCCGGGACAAGGACGTGGTGCACAAGCTGTTCGCCGAGATCGGCCCGCGGTTCGCCGAGCGGCCCGGCGGCTACACCCGGATCGTGAAGACCGCGCCGCGCAAGGGCGACAACGCCCCGATGGCGGTGATCGCACTGGTCGAGGAGCTGAGCCCCGCCGCCAAGGTGGTTCGCGAGGCTGAGCGGGCGCGCGGTACCAAGACCGCGCCGCGCAAGGCGCCGACCGGTCGTACCGCCGAGATCGCCGAGGACGCGGCTGCCGAGTCGCCGACCGCGGCCGCGGTGGCTGCCGAGGCGGCCACCGCCGACGCCGAGACCGTTGCGGAGTCGGCCGAGGTGGTCACCCCGGGCGAGGCGGCCGTTGCCGAAGCCGAGGGCGCGCAGGCCGACAGCGTTGAGGCCGACAGTGCCGAAACCGAGACCGCCCAGGCCGGGGACGCCGAGGCCGGTGCTGCCGGCGCCGAGACCGGCGAGGTCGAGGACGAGGGCGCCACCGAGGACAAGTAGCGGTTGGCTGAGATGTCCGACGAGCCCGCCTCCCCCGACGGGGGAGGCGGGCTCGTCCGGTTACGACTGGACCTCGGCTACGACGGCACCGACTTCTCCGGCTGGGCCAGCCAACCCGGCCGGCGCACCGTGCAGGCCGTACTCACCGAGGCGCTGCGCACCGTGCTGCGACTCACCGAGGTACGCCTGGTGGTGGCCGGTCGCACCGATGCCGGCGTGCACGCCAGCGGACAGGTGGCGCACCTGGACATCCCGGCCGAGGCCTGGCAGGCGCAGCAGGAGAAGCTGCTGCGCAGGCTGGCCGGACTGCTGCCGCCCGACGTCCGGGTCACCGGCGTCCGGCCGGTCAGCCCCGACTTCGACGCCCGGTTCGCCGCGCTCTGGCGCCGGTACACCTACCGGATCACCGATTCCGAGACGGGGCCGGATCCGCTGCGGCGGCTGGACACGGTGGCCTGGCCCCGGCCGCTGGACGCCGCGGCCATGCAGCGCGCCGCCCAAGCGCTGCTCGGCCTGCACGACTTCGCGGCGTTCTGCCGGCGCCGGGCCGGTGCCAGCACCATCCGCTCGCTGCAGCGACTGGACGTGCAGCGCTCGGCCGAGCTGATCGAGATCACCGTGCAGGCCGATGCGTTCTGCCACTCCATGGTGCGATCGCTGGTGGGGGCGCTGGCGGCGGTCGGCGCCGGGTTGCGGGCCGAGCGCTGGCCGGCCGGACTGCTCGGCCTGGACCGGCGCGCCGACGAGGTGACGGTCGCGCCACCGCACGGGCTGAACCTGGTCGCGGTCGGCTACCCGCCAGACTCCGAACTGGCCGCCCGAGCCGGGCAGACCCGGGCCGTCCGGCAGCCGGGCTGATACACCTGCCAGGCCGAGCTGCGGTTCACGCCCAGGCGTAGGCCAGCGGGCAGACGTCGGAGGTGTAGGAGTCGAACGGCACCTCGCTCCGGCGCCCGCATGCCGAGCAGTTGGCATACCGGCCGCCGTCCTTGCCGCGCACCGTCACCCAACGACCGGCCTTGCCGGTCAGGACGGCCGCCATGGCCGCGGTGGAGTGCAGTCCGCTGTCGACCGCCGTCTTGGCGAGGTCGAGGATGGTGAGCCGGCGTCCGCAGCCGGAACACCCGATGTCGGACAGGGACACCGACGGCCGCCGCGAAGCTGCGGACCGGAGGGTCAGGCGATGAAGGCCAGGTTGTCCCGGCCGCACCAGTCGAGCACCGCCGGCCACGGGCCGTACCCGTCCTCGGCGGTGAAGCCACCGGCGCCGGCCACCACGGTGGTGGCCATCTTCAACCGCGCGCCGTACTGCTGGGCCACCCCGCCCGGGCACTGCGGGTCGTTGTCGCTGCCCACCAGCGCCGTGCCGTCCGCCGCCTTGCGGACCGCGTCGATGTCCAGCGGCACCGGGAACAGCCCGGCCCATTCGGCCGGCGCGCCCGCGGCGTCCGGCGGCGCCACCAGTGCGACCCGAGCCGGTCGCGGCGAGCCGGGCCCGGCCGCCGCGTGATGCAGCCAGACCAGGCAGCCGACCGAATGCGCCACCACGTCGAAGCCGTCGTCCGGCATGCCGTCGAGCGCCGTCGCCAGCCGACTGCCGGCCGCCACCGGTTCCGGAGTGGCGAGGAAACAGGTACGCACGTCACGTCCGGCGGCGCGCAGTTGCTCGGCCAGCCAGTGCGGCCAGTCCCGCTCGCCGACCGGCCCGGCCAGCAGCACGGTGGGCACGGTACGGCTGGGGCGTCGCGGCATGGCAGCAGCTTACGGCCGATCAGCTGACCAGGCCGAGCAGCAGCAGCGCCTGGGCCAGGTGGTAGCTGATCGCCACGGTGACCGGCGCGTGCGAGCGGGCCTGGACGAACCGGTCGTAAGCCAGGACCAGATCCGAGATCGCGAACAGGACGATGCCGGCCGCGATCCAGAGTTGCTCGGTGCCCACCCCGAGCACCACGGCGGAGCCGAGGGCGACCACGTACAGCACGACGGCCACCGTCAACCGGCCGCCGCCGAGCGCATGCGCACCGGCCATGATCCGGTAGCCGAAGCTGAGCAGCGCGATCAGCACCAGGGTCAGCCCGAACGCCACCGACAGCCGGTCGGTGCCGTAAACCTGCATCGCCCGGGCATATCCGAGGTGGCCGAGCAGGAAGGCCAGCAGGCCGGCCAGGAAGAGCAGCTGGGTACGGCCACCGGCCGGCTCGACGGCCAGCCGGGGTGCCTTGCCGGGGGTGGCGGCGGCCGTGGCCTGGTGCCGGCCACCGGTCGCGCCGACCGGCACCCGCGCCGGCCGGCGCTCGGCCACCAGTGCGATGTCGCCGATCAGGCCCAGGCTCAGCGCGGCGATCAGCCAGCCCTGCACGCCCGGCTTGATCGGATGGGCCGCCAGCGCGGCGCCGATGATGGCGAGCAGTACCAGCGGTTTGGCGATGCGTTCGGTCTGCCGGGCACCCTGCGCCACCGCGATCCAGTCGACGAGGGCGAAGATGCCGGCGGCAGCAAGCCAGGCCCACCCCGTCGCGGTCATCGCAAACCGACTGTAACCAGCCAAGGGTCAAGACCGGTTACGAATCACCGGCCGGCTATGACGTGCCGCACCCGCGCGGCCCTACCCACCGGCTCGGACTCCAGCTGGGTCGATGCGCTACAGCACCGCGCCCGGATTGAGGATGCCCAGCGGATCCAGCGCATCCTTGATCCGCCGGCTCAGCGCCATCACGTCCGGACCGAGCTGTTCGGGCAGGTGCGACTTCTTCAGCCGGCCCACGCCGTGCTCGCCGGTGATGGTGCCGCCGAGCGAGATCGCCAGCCGCATGATCTCGTCGAACGCGGTACGGGCCCGGACGGTCGAGTCCGGGTCGGTGACGTCGTACACCACGATCGGATGGGTGTTGCCGTCCCCGGCGTGTGCCACCACCGGAATCTCCACCTCGTTGCTCACCGCGATCGCCTCGATGCCGGTGAGCAGCGCGGGCAGCTGCGGGATCGGCACGCCGACGTCCTCGAGCAGGATCGAACCGCGCTTCTCGATGGCCGGGAAGGCCGCCCGGCGAGCGGCCGCGAACGCCTCGCCCTCGGCCGGGTCATCGGTGCTGAACACCTCGCCGGCCCCGGCCGCCCGGCACAGCTCGGCCATCCGGGCGACCTCGGCCGCGGCCGCCCCACCAGCGTCGGACTGCCCGAGCAGCAGTGCACCGGCGTGCCGGTCCAGCCCCATCGAGACGTAGTCCTCCACCGCGTTGATCGAGGCGGCGTCCATCAGTTCCAGCATGGCCGGCCGCATCGCCCGGGTGATCGAGACCACCGACTCGGCGGCGGCGTGCACGGTGGGAAAACTGGCCACCATGGTGCTGGCCGGCAGCTGGGCCGGCACCAGCCGCAGGATCGCCCGGGTCACCACGGCCAGGGTGCCCTCGCTGCCGACGAACAGCTTGAGCAGCGAGAGCCCGGCCACGTCCTTCAGCCGCGGGCCGCCCAGGCTGATCGCGGTGCCGTCGGCCAGCACCAGGTCCAGGCCGAGCACGTAGTCGGTGGTGACGCCGTACTTCACGCAGCACAGCCCGCCGGCGTTGGTGGCGATGTTGCCGCCGATCGAGCACATCTCGAACGAGGACGGATCCGGTGGGTACCACAGGCCGTACTGCTGGGCGGCCGACTTGACCTCCGCGTTCAACGCCCCCGGCTCGACGACGGCCACCCGGCAGTCCGGGTCGATCACGACGGCGCGCATCCGGTCCATGCTCAGCACGATGCCGCCGGCGACCGCCGAGGAGCCGCCGGACAGTCCGCTGCCGGCCCCCCGCGGCACCACCGGGATGCGATGCTCGCTGGCCCACCGCATGGTGGCCTGCACCTCGGCGCCGGTGCGCGGCCGGACCACCGCCAGCGGCTGGCCGGCGTCCGGATCGCGGGCCCAGTCGTAGCGGTAGTTCTCCACCAGCACCGGGTCGGTCACGACGGTGTCGGCCGGCAGTGCGCCGATCAGCTCGTCCAGCGGGGAGGGCATGCGGCGATAGTAGGTCCGTCCGCCGCCGATCGGTACGTCCGCGTGGGAGATGCCGGCTGCCCGGACGTGGCCGGATCGACCGCGTGGGAAAGGAAAACCCCGCGCCGGTCGTTATTCCGTCGCCCGGACCCCGGCCCGGTTGACAGACTGTGCCGGTGGGTTATCTCGACGTCCAATCCGTGCGCTACCAGCTCGCCGACGGCCGGCTGCTGCTGGACGAGCTGAACTTCCGGGTCGGCGAGGGCAGCAAGGCCGCGCTGGTCGGTGCCAACGGCGCCGGCAAGACCACCCTGCTGCGGATCATCGCCGGTGACCTTGCGGCCCAGCAGGGCGGCGTCGCCAAGTCCGGCGGGCTCGGCGTGATGCGCCAGTTCATCGGCTCGGTGCGCGACGACACCACGGTGCAGGACTTCCTGATCGGGCTGAGCAGCCCGGCCATCGGGCAGGCCTGGGCGGCGCTGGCCGCCGCCGAGCTGGCGTTGATGGAGGTCGACGACGAGAAGACCCAACTGCGCTACGCGCACGCGCTGACCGGCTGGGGCGACGCGGGTGGCTACCAGGCCGAGGTGCTCTGGGACACCGTGACGGTCGCCGCGCTGGGCATCGAGTACGAGCGGTGCAAGTACCGGGAGCTGGCCACGCTGTCCGGCGGCGAGCAGAAGCGGCTGGCGCTGGAGGCGCTGCTGCGCGGGCCGGCCGAGGTGCTGCTGCTGGACGAGCCGGACAACTACCTGGACGTACCGGGCAAGCAGTGGCTGGAGGAACGGCTGATCAGCACTCCCAAGACGGTGCTGTTCGTCAGCCACGACCGGGAGCTGCTGGCCCGGGTGGCCGACCGGGTGATCACCGTGGAGGGCGGCACCGCCTGGGTGCACGGCGGCGGCTTCGCCTCCTACCACGAGGCGCGCCGGCACCGGCACGAGCGGATGGCCGAGCTGCGCCGGCGCTGGGAGGAGGAGCATGCCCGGCTGAAGGAATTGGTCCGCACGCTGCAGCAGCAGGCCAAGATCTCACCGGACATGGCCTCGCGGTACCGGGCGATGCAGACCCGGCTGGCCAGGTTCGAGGCGGACGGCCCACCGCCGGACAAGCCGGAGGAGCAGAACGTCAGCATGCGGCTGCGCGGTGGCCGTACCGGAGTGCGTGCGGTGATCGCCGAGGAGCTGGAGTTGACCGGCCTGATGCGGCCGTTCTCGCTGGAGATCTACTACGGCGAACGGGTGGCGGTGCTCGGCTCCAACGGCGCCGGCAAGTCGCACTTCCTGCGGCTGCTCGGCGGCGACGAGGTCCGGCACTCGGGTGGGTTCCGGCTCGGCGCCCGGGTGGTGCCGGGGCTGTTCGCGCAGACGCACAGCCACCCGGACTGGGTCGATCGGACGCTGGTCGACCTGCTCTGGCACGGCGAGCCCGGACGTCCGGGAGCCGACCGCGGCCGGGCGATGGCCGCACTGCGCCGCTACGAACTGCACGGGCAGGCCGACCAGACCTTCGGCACGCTGTCGGGCGGCCAGCAGGCGCGGTTCCAGATCCTGCTGCTGGAGCTGTCCGGCGCCACCATGCTGCTGCTTGACGAGCCCACCGACAACCTGGACGTGCTCTCCGCCGAGGCGCTGGAGGAGGCGCTGGAGGCCTTCGACGGCACCGTGCTGGCGGTCACCCACGACCGCTGGTTCGCCCGTACCTTCGATCGCTTCCTGCTCTTCGGCGCCGACGGCCGGGTGGTCGAGACGCCGGAACCGGTGTTCGACGCCGCCCGGGTGATCCGGCAGCGCTGACTGCCCGGGACGTCCCGTGCGGATTGTCGGCTGTGTCCCGGGCATCCCGGCCGTTCCTTGATCGCCGGGCGGGGTGAGTCCAGACTGACCCCATGAGTCAGGATGACGAGATGAGTCAGGGCGACGAGTGGCTGGCCTCAGCCGTCAGCGAGCCGCAGATGAAGGTCGTGCTGGAGACCGAGGGTGAGCAACCGCAGGTGCTCACCGAATGGCCCACCTCCTCCTGGTCCGGCCAGCCGAACGAAACCTACAGCGTCGAAGGGACGGTCTGGCGGGCCACCGGCTTTCGCGAGCAGACCGAATCGGACGGCACGCTCGGCTACCACGTCCAGGTGGTGCAGGCCGACCAGTCGGCCTGAGACCGCGGGTCGCCCGGCTGCGGTGCCGGCGGCTGCCGATTTGGCCGGCCCGCCGGCCGCCGGTAAAGTCCTCGGTTGGCGTTCAGCTCGATGCTGGCCGCCGACGGCCATGCCTCAGGGTCAGCAACCGGCGTCACGCCGGCGCCGACCGTGGGGGCGGCGGCCCCGCAGTGGCGGGGTCCAGCCGTGAAGACCGACGAGAGAGAGACTGAACGTGCCCACGTACAGCCCCAAACCCGGCGACATCACCCGGGAATGGCATGTCATCGACGCCGAGGAGATCGTGCTCGGCCGGCTCGCCAGCACCGCGGCGAAGCTGCTGCGCGGCAAGCACAAGCCCACCTTCGCCCCGCACCTGGACACCGGCGACTTCGTGATCGTGGTGAACGCCGAGAAGGTCGCGGTGGCCCCGAGCAAGCTCGGCGAGTTCCGGTACCGGCACTCCGGCTACCCGGGTGGCCTGTCCCGGCGCACGGTCGGCGAGCTGCTGCAGACCAAGCCCGAGCGGCTGGTCGAGTTGGCCGTCAAGGGCATGCTGCCCAAGACCACGCTGGGCCGGCGGCAGCTGAAGAAGCTGAAGGTCTACAGCGGCCCGGAGCACCCACACGAGGCCCAGCGGCCGCAGCCGTACACCATCACCCAGGTCGCGCAGTAGCGCGGCGATCGTCCACCAGCCGCCCGTTTTC
>DASUAC010000482.1:0-10712 GCA_035763985.1 Jatrophihabitans sp.
ACCGGAGAAGTTGTCCAGGCGGACGGTGAACCCGCCGCGCTCGCCGACCAGCGGCCCGGGCGAGTCCGGCAGTTCCCACTCCTCGGGCAGGTCCTCAAGCGCCGGATCCACGGCCGGTACCACCGGTGCCGGCAGGGTGCCGCTCACGTGCGGGCCAGCACCTCCATGGCCAGCTCTCGATAGGCCATCGCGCCGTTGGAGGTGGGGGCCCAGGTGGTGATCGGCTCGCCGGCCACCGTGGTCTCCGGGAACCGGACGGTCCGCGAGATCACCGTGTCGAAGACCTTGTCCCCGAACGCCTCGAGCACCCGGTTGAACACCTCCCGGCCGTGCAGGGTCCGGCCGTCGTACATGGTGGCCAGGATGCCCTCCAGCCGCAGGTTGGGGTTGAGCCGCTGCTGCACCTTGTCGATGGTATCGATCAGCAACGCCACCCCGCGCAGCGAGAAGAACTCACACTCCAGCGGGATGATCACCCCGTGCGAGGCGGTCAGCGCGTTCACCGTGAGCAGGCCGAGCGACGGCTGGCAGTCGATCAGCACGAAGTCGTACTCGCCGAGCACCGGCGCCAGCGCCCGGGCCAGGCTCTGCTCCCGGGCCACCTCGTTGACCAGCTGCACCTCGGCGGCGGACAGGTCGATGTTGGACGGCAGCAGGTCCATGCCCGGTACGCCGGTCTTCAGCAGCACCTCGTCGATGCCGACGTGCCGCTCCATGAGCAGGTCGTAGGTGGTGCGTTCGAGCTGGTGCGGCTGCACGCCCAGGCCGACGCTGAGCGCACCCTGCGGGTCGAAGTCGACCAGCAGCACCCGGCGGCCGTACTCGGCCAGCGCGGCGCCGAGATTGATCGTCGAGGTGGTTTTGCCGACGCCGCCCTTCTGGTTGCACAGCGCGATCACCCGGGCGGGGCCGTGGTGGCTCAGCGGCTGCGGCTCGACCAGCGGCCGCCGCGGGCGGGCCTTGGCCGGATCGACCGACCGCGGCTGCTCCGGCTCGGCACCGGGCAGCGGTTCGGCCAACGACGGCACCGACTCCGGAGCGGGGCGGTCGGGCCCATCGGTGTCGGACAATGTCATCGAACTGCGCGCTCCTCGCCACCGGCCCTGCCTGGTTCGAACGGAGGTTACCGCACCCCGCCGAACCAGCCGGACGGCACGCGCACACCCGTGGCGGATTCCGCCCCGGCCGCCCGGGCGCCTCAGTGCGCCAGCAGCCGGATGTGCAGACTGGCCGATCCGTCCCCCGAATGCACGGTCATGCCGATCGCCCGAAACGCAGACAACGTCTGCACATCGCGGGCCTTGTCCGGATCGGTCCGCAGGTCGGCCACGATCGCGTCGATGTTGACGAACCCGGCGACGCTCGCCCCGGACAGCTCGGGCAGCGCGGCGCGGAAGCCGGAAAGGCTGCCCAGGGTCGCCGAGCCGGTGCCGGTCAGCGAGGACAGGTAACCCGGGTCGTCGGTCACCGCCAGCCCGTTCGGGGTGGCGCGGTAGGACAGCGGAAAGTCCTCGCCGTCGGCCTGCGCCGCGGCCCGGATCCGATCCAGCACCCGCACCGCGGCCGCACCGTCGGTGTGCGTCTGCACCGCGTACGAAGCCGGGCCGCCGGCCATTCCGTGCGCGGCCACCGAAACGGTCACCCCGCTGCCGAGCACCGTGGTCAGGTCAGCCGGCAGCCGGATGCCGTACTGCTGCTCCAGTTCCTGCAGCGAGCCGGGCGCACCCAGCGCGCCCTCGTTCGTACCGAGGCCGAACAGCGGGCTCGACTGGTCGAGCAGGTCCTGGTAGCGCCGCCAGCTCTGGTCGATCGCAGCCGGATCGAAGCCCGCGCTGACCGCGACCGCGGTACCGGCCGGCAACCCGTCGAGCCGCGGGGCGGCCACCGAACGGGTGCTGCTGCCCGAGCCGGTGAACCGGCCCACCAGGTCGATCGCGTTCGGGGTCACCCGGACGGTGAAGGCCACCCGGCCGGACTGCGCCGGGAAGGTCGGCGTCAGGCCGCCGGCCAGCCCGTTGACCGCACTGAGGTCGGCCCAGCCGGCGGCGATGCCGGACGCTCCGAGCCGGCCGAGGTCGGCCCGATAGGTCGGGCTGGCGCCCAGGCTGGCCGCCTTCGCGTCCGCCACCGCGCGCTCGGCCAGCGGCTGGCTCGGCGTGATCACCGCGTAGCCGTGCACGAACCCGATCCCGCCGGGCACGCCGAGCTTGCCGAATGCGGCACGGGCCTTGTCGTCGTCGGTGCACTGCAGCACCAGCACCGGCTCGGTCGCGCCGCTGGCGGTATCGGGCAGCACCGCGACCGCCGCCCGCTCACCCAGCCACGGCTTGATGTCCCGGTCGTAGCTGAGCCCGGCCGGCACCGAGCCGTCCTCGGCCAGCGCCTGGAACATCTGGCGCCGCCAGTCGCCGGACCCGGTCAGGCCTCCCAGGTTGGGCACCTGATGCAGCAACCGGGCCAGATTGATCTTCTGCGATGCCGAGGGGTTGAGATCGAGCTTGAAGAAGGCGATCGCGTCGGCAGGCACCGCCTGTTCGGGCTGCTCGCCGCCGCCGTTGAGCACCTGGTAGGCCACCAGCCCGCCGCCACCGAACAACAGCAGCAGGACGGCCGCCACCACGCCCAGGATCCACGGCCGGCGACTGCGCCGGGCCGGTGCCGGGTATGCCACAGCCGGCAGGTAGCCGGCGCCTGGATAGCCGGACGGCCCCTGATAACCGGACGGAGCTTGATAGCCGCCCGAAGCTGGATAACCGCCCGGAGCCTGGTAGCCACCCGGAGCTTGGTAGCCGCCCGGAGCGGGATAACCGGCTGGATGACCGGCGGCCTGCCGCTCGGCCCCTGCCTGATGCGGGTTCGGCGCGGCCCACGGCGATTCCGGCGCGACCTCACGGACCGGCGGCTGGTCCCAGCCGTCGTGCCAGAAATCCTGGTACGGATCCGCCGCGGGCCCACCTGGGTACTCGCGCTCGCCCGGTACGTCCGTGGACTCACGCCCGTCCGGTCGCTCTTCCGGATGTGGCTGGTCCTGCCCGGATTCGGTCATCTCTCCCCCGTCGTCGCGGCATGCTGGCGCGACTGTCAGGCAGTCATATCGGTTCTCCGGAACCGGGCATGAGCGCAACGCCGGCCGGCCGGGCGGTCAGCCCGCGGTCACCTGGCCTTGGCGCGCGGGTGGGCCACCGCGTACACCTCGCGCAGCTGGTCGACGGTGACCAGCGTGTAGATCTGGGTGGTGGTCACCGAGGCGTGGCCGAGCAGCTCCTGAACCACCCGGACGTCCGCACCGCCCTCCATCAGGTGGGTGGCGAACGAGTGGCGCAGCGTGTGCGGGGAGATGTCGGCGGTCAGGCCGGCCTTGTCCGCCGCGCCGCGCAGCACGGTCCAGGCGCTCTGCCGGGACAGCGGGCCGCCGCGGGCGTTCAGGAACACCTTCGGGGTGCCGGTACCGGTGCGGGCCAGCTCCGGCCGGACCCGGACCAGGTAGGCATCCAGCGCCCGGGCCGCGTACGAACCGAGCGGCACCATCCGCTGCTTGCCGCCCTTGCCCCGCAGCAGCACCGTCCGGCCCGGCAGGTCGAGGTCGTCGACGTCCAGCCCGACCGCCTCGGAGATCCGCGCGCCGGTGCCGTACAGCACCTCCAGCAGCGCCCGGTCCCGGATCGCCAGCGGCGTCTGGTCGAAGCCGGCCGCCTCCAGCAGCCGTTCCACGTCCTCGATCGAGATGGCCTTGGGCAGCCGGCGCGGCGGCGCGGGCGGCTTGACCGTACGAGCCACGTCCGAACCGAGCTGGCCGTCGGCATAACCGAACCGGTGCAGGCCACGCACCGCGACCACCGCCCGGGCCGCCGAGCTGGCCGACAGCGGCGGATGCTCGGCATCGCCCTCGCGCAGCGCGGCCAGGAAGCCGGCCACGGTGGCGGCGTCCACCTCGGCCGGCGACTCGATCCCGCGTCCGGCCAGGTACTCCTGATACCGCACCAGATCCCGCCGGTAGGAGCTGAGCGTGTTGGCCGAGCTGCCCCGCTCCACCGCCAGGTGGTCGAGGTAACCGCGGATCAGTTCGGCCACCGCCGAGGGCGGGCTTGCCTGGACGACGGTCACCTAGCGTGCGTCCCCGTCGCCGCCACCGGGCACCCGATCCGGCCGGGCCGGCCACGGCGCGGTCACCGGGCGCAGGCCCGCCCAACCGTTGCTCCGGGCGGCATATGCGGCCAGCACCGCCGCCACCGCCGGTCCGTTGGTCAGGCTGCCAGCCAGTGCCATCCCGACCAGCTCGTCCAGCGGATAGCTCTGCACGGTCATGGTGGCTTCCTCGTGCTCGGCCTGGAACCGCTCCGCATCGGGCACCGCGGACAGCTGCCGGGCCAGGTAGACCCGGATGGATTCATCGGACATGCCGGGCGAGGTGTGCAGGTCGATCAGCACCTGCCAGTCCTCGGCGGCCAACCCGGCCTCCTCGTACAGCTCCCGCTTGGCGGTCTCCAGCGCCGGTTCACCGGCCACATCCAGCAGGCCGGCCGGCAGCTCCAGCAGGTACTGGCGGACGGCCGGCCGGTACTGCCGGACGATCGTCACGTTGTCGTCCGGGTCCAGCGCCAGCACGCCCACCGCGCCGAGATGGGCGATGATGTCGCGGTCGGCGACCCCGCCGTCCGGCATCTCGACCTCGTCCACCCGGACCTCGAAGGCATGCCCGGAGAACACGTGCCGCGAGCCGCGCACGCCGAAGGCGTCGCTCATTGCTTCACCTGGCTCTTCGCGCAAGCGCTCATCGGCCGACCGGGCCCGCGCTGACGTACTCCGGCTCGGGGTCGGGCAGCTCGACCGGCAGCCGCTCCTCGGCGTTGTACCGGATGGCCGCGCCGATGAAGGCGGCGAACAGCGGATGCGGCCGGGTCGGCCGGGATTTCAGCTCCGGGTGGGCCTGGGTGGCGACGAAGAACGGGTGCTGGTCACGCGGCAGCTCCACGTACTCCACCAGCCGGCCGTCCGGCGAGGTGCCCGAGATCACCAGCCCGGCCGCGGTGAGCGCCTCCCGGTAGGCGTTGTTCACCTCGTACCGGTGCCGGTGCCGTTCGGAGGCCTCGGTGCTGCCGTACGCCTCGGCCACCAGCGATCCCTGGGTCAGCACGGCCGGGTACGAACCGAGCCGCATGGTGCCGCCCAGGTCGGCGTTGCCGGCCACGATGTCCACCTGGTCCGGCATGGTGGCGATCACCGGATCCGGGGTGGCCGGGTCGAACTCGGCGGAGTTGGCCTGCGACACGCCGGCCAGATCCCTAGCCACCTCGATGGCCATGCACTGCAGCCCGAGGCACAGCCCGAGCGTCGGGATCCGGCGTTCCCGGGCGTACCGGATGGCGCCGACCTTGCCCTCGATCCCCCGGATCCCGAAGCCACCCGGGATCAGCACCGCATCGACGCCCCGGAGCTGGGCCGCCGCACCGGCCGCCGTCTCGCACAGGTCGGAGGCGACCCAGCGGATGTTCACCTTGGCCCGGTGGGCGAAACCGCCCGCGCGCAGCGCCTCGGTCACCGACAGGTAGGCGTCCGGCAGGTCGATGTACTTGCCGACCAGCGCAACCGTCACCTCGCACTTGGGATGGTGCACCCGGTCCAGCAGCGCGCCCCACTGGCTCCAGTCGACGTCCCGGAACGGCAGGCCGAGCCGGCGGACCACGTAGGCGTCGAGGCCTTCGCCGTGCAGCACCTTGGGGATGTCGTAGATGCTCGGCGCGTCCACCGCGGCGACCACCGCCTCGACGTCCACGTCGCACATCAGCGAGATCTTGCGCTTGACGTTCTCCGGGATCTCCCGATCGGCCCGGCACACCACCGCGTCCGGCGCGATGCCGATGCTGCGCAGCGCGGCCACCGAGTGCTGGGTCGGCTTGGTCTTCAGCTCACCGGACGGAGCCAGGTACGGCACCAGCGAGACGTGCAGGAAGAAGCAGTTGTCCCGGCCCACGTCGTGCCGTACCTGCCGGGCGGCCTCCAGGAACGGCAGCGACTCGATGTCGCCCACCGTGCCACCGATCTCGGTGATGACGATGTCCGGCACCTCGCCGTCGGTACCGGGGTCGGCCATCGACCGGATCCGGTCTTTGATCTCGTTGGTGATGTGCGGAATGACCTGCACCGTGTCGCCCAGGTACTCGCCACGCCGTTCCTTGGCGATCACGCTGGAGTAGATCTGGCCGGTGGTCACATTGGCGTAGCCGACCAGGTCGGTGTCCAGGAACCGCTCGTAGTGCCCGATGTCCAGGTCGGTCTCGGCGCCGTCCTCGGTGACGAACACCTCGCCGTGCTGGAACGGGTTCATCGTGCCCGGATCCACGTTCAGGTACGGGTCGAGCTTCTGCATGGTCACCCGCAGTCCGCGCGCCTTGAGCAGGCTGCCCAGCGAGGAGGCGGTCAGTCCCTTGCCGAGCGAGGAGGCGACGCCGCCGGTGACGAACAGGTGGCGGGTGGTCTTGCTATGCCGGGCTGAATGAGTCAAGGAGACTCCCGTGGTCGCATCGGACACCGAACGGCTTGCCGTTCGACAGCATGATGTGGACGGCACCGAGCGTGGGTGCTGCGGATCTCCAACATGTGATCCGGCGGTTTTCCACGGGAGTTCACAGTAACACGACGAGGTATGCCGGCCCGCAGCGACACCGGTCTTCGGAGACGGTGGCCGGGGTCAGCCGGCGGCACCCGGCAGCAGCGCCTCGGCACCGGTCGCGCTGCCGTAGTCCGCATGGTGGCCGGCGATGCTGTCCGCCACCGTCAAGGCCACCGTGAGCTGGCCCAGCGTGCTGTTCGCGTCGTCCACCGTCGACACCGCCTTCTGCGCCGCGCTGTCGGCCCGGATCAGCCCGACCAGGCCGCCGCTGTCGGCGGAGGCGGCATCGCCGGCGACCACCGTGGGACCGCCCAGGGTGCCCAGCTCGGTGGCCATCGTCTGCAGCATCGCGCCGCCCTCGTCGTTCTTCGGCAACCCGCCGGGTGCGATCAGCACCAGGGCGGCGCCAGCCGCCGGGGCGGCGCCGTCCACCTTGAGCATGTTCAGCGTGCCGAAGCCGGCCAGCACCTGGGTCAGGTCGGTGCCCTGGCCGTGCCCGAGCAGTACGTAGCCGAGCAGCGCGCCGGCCAGCAGGCCGGGATTGTCCGTGGTGGGCAGCTGCAGTCCGAGCGGATGCACGCCCGAGGTGGCCAGCGACTGGATGTCGCTGGCCCGGCGCGGGTCGGTGAACGCCGCGGCCAGCTGGATCTGGGCCGACACGGTGCCACCGGCCGCCGCGATCTCGGTCGCGATGGCCTGGCGTACGCCCTTGCCGGCACCGGGCGCGGCGAGCAGTACCACGGGCTTCTTGGCCAGCGCGCCGTCCGCGATCTTGCTGCCGTACGTCTGTGCCAGCAGGTCCGCGGCACCGGCCTGCTGGCGCAACGCCTGGTTCTGCGCGGTGGCCGCGGCGTTGCTGTGCTTGAGGTCGCTGACCTGCCGGCGCAGGTCACCCAACACCGCGCCGTTCAACGCGGCGGTGCCGATGACCACGCCGAGCGCGATCGCCAGGAAGATGCCGATCAGGGAAACCAGGTGGTAGCGGAACGAGATCACGAGAACAGGCCTCTCAGCCAGCTGGCCAGCTGGTGCCAGCCGTGGGTCAGCAGGTGCAGGTAGCTGTCGGTGGAGCTGCTGGCCACCATCACGGCGACCACGGCCAGGACCGCCGCCAGCGCCAGCAACAGGACGGTGAGGACGGAGATCCGGGTCTGGAACAGCTGGACGGCGGCCTTGGCGTCGACCAACCGGCCACCCAGCTTGAGCCGGGTCAGCACGGTGGAGGCCATCCCGCCCCGGCCGGAGTCCAGGAACTCCTCCAGGGTGGCGCGCATCCCGACGGTGACCACCAGCCGGGCGCCGCCGGCCTCGGCGAGCAGCATCGCGGCGTCCTCACTGGTTCCGGAGGTGGCGAAGATCTCCGGTTCGATCCGCAGATCCTGCACGCGGGACAGCCCGGCGACCCGGCCGTGGTAGTCGGCGTGCGCCACCACCTCGCCGGCGGCGCGCAGCGCGGCGTCCGACACCCGGTCCAGCTCACCCACCACCAGATCCGGGCGGTAGCCGGCATCGCGCAGCACGTCCGCCCCGCCGTCCACCCCGACCAGGATCGGCCGGAACTCCCGGATGTAGTGCTTGAGCGCCTTCAGATCGGACCGGTAGTCGTACTCCTTGGCGACCAGCAGGACGTGCCGGCCGGCGAACCGGGTACGCAGCCGGGGCAGCCCGATGCCGTCGAGCAACAGTTCCTTCTCGCGCAGCATGTGCTGCTGGGTGCTGGCCGCGAACAGCTCCAGTTGGGTGGAAAGGCCGGCCTTGGCCAGCTGCATCGCGTGCTGGATCGACTCGACGCCCTGCCGCATGCCGCGCGCCACCGGACGCTCACCGGCGAACAGGGTGTCGCCGTCCAGCCGCAGCCGGGTGCCCTCCTTGACCTCGGCGAAGATGTCCGATCCGACATCATCCAGCAGCGCGATGCCGGCGCCGACCAGCACCTCCGGGCCGAGGTTGGGGTAGCGGCCGGAGATGCTCGGCTGGGCGTTGACCACCACCGACACCCCGGCGTGCACCAGCGCATCGGCGGTGGACCGGTCCAGGTCGGCGATGTCGATCACCGCGATGTTGCCGGCGTGCAGCCGTTTCAGCAGTCGGCCGACCCGTCGGTCCAGCCGGACGACGCCGCTGATCCCGGCAAGCTGGTCGTCTCGGCGGCCGGAGCGCAGTGCTGCGAACTTCATGGGTTCCCATGCTGCCATCGCACAGAGTGATCGGACGGCTCCGCCACGCCCGGGCATCGGCGGAGGATAGCTCGATCCGACAAGGGCAATCCGTCGCGCGGATCGCTCGGCTCCCCATCGTGCCGCGCTCTCGCCTCGCTACCGACTGCTCGGCGTCATGCGCCTACGCGCACTCGCTGTCGCCTCGCTACCTTCTGCTCGGCTCCACGCTCGCTCCGCTCCTCGGCGCTACGCGCCTGCGATGCTCACTCGCTGTCGCCTTCGACGCCGTGCGCCAGGCCCCGCGGTCGGCCCGCGCCGCCTCCAGCAGTTCGGCGGCGTGCTCGCGGGCCACCGCGGTGTCGTCGCCGGCCAGCATCCGGGCCAGCTCGGCCAGCCGGTCCTTGCCCTGCACCTGCCGGATGTCGCTGCGGGTGACCCCGCCGCCGAGGTCGTCCGTCGCGGACATCACCTTGTCCACCACCAGGTGCCGGTCGGCGAACGAAGCCACCTGCGCCAGGTGGGTGACCACGATGACCTGGTGATCGCGGGCCAGCCGGGCCAGCCGGCGGCCGATCTCGACCGCGGCCCGGCCGCCGACGCCTGCGTCCACCTCGTCGAAGATCATCGTGGGCACCGGATCGGCACCGGCCAGGCAGACCTCGATGGCCAGCATCACCCGGGACAGTTCGCCGCCGGACGCGCCGCGCTGCACCGGCAGCTCCGGTGCGTCCGGATGCGGCCGCAGGGTGATCTCGACCTCGTCCACCCCGTCCGGGCCGCACCCCACCGGTCGACCGTCGAGCAGGATCTGCGGCGCGCCGTCGGTCGCCGGCCGCTGGCGCACCCGGACGCCGACCCGAGCGGCCGGCATCGCCAGTTCGGCCAGCTCCGCGCTGACCACACCGGAGAGTTCCTCGGCGGCGTGCCGGCGCCGCTCCGAGACCGCCCCGGCAATCTCGGCGTACCGGGCGGCGGCGCGGTCCCGGTCAGCGGCCAGCCGCCGCAGCGCCTCGTCCGAGGTGTCCGCCGCAGCCAACCGGCTCGCCGCCTGCTCGGCCCAGCCGAGCACCTCGGTCAGATCCGCGCCGTACTTGCGGGTCAATCCGCCCAGCGCCGCCCGCCGCTCGTGCACCGCGGCAAGCCGGGACGGGTCGGCGTCCAGCTGGTTCTCGTAGCCGGCCAGCTCGGCACCCAGGTCGGCGGCCGCGGCGACAAGCTCGGTGAGCCGGCCGTCGAGGGCATCGAGCGCCGGGTCGGTGCCGCTCACCTGGCCGAGCGCACGCCGGGCCAGGCCGAGCAGCGTCTGCACATCGCCGGCATCGCCGACCGGATCGTCCGGGTCGCCGAGCAGCGCGTTGTGCGCCAATCGAGCGGCGACCCGCAACGCATCGGCATGCTCCAGCCGCTCGGCCAGCGTCGCCAGCTTGACGTCCTCGCCCGGCTCCGGTGCGACCGCCTCGATCTCGGCGATGCCATGACGCAGCAGCTCGGCCTCGCGGGCCAGTTCGCGAGCATCCCGGGTACGCCGGTCCAACTCGGCGACCACCGCCCGCCAGTCGGCGAACGCCTGCCGGCATTCACTGAGATCCAGGCCGGCGTAGCGATCCAGGGCCTGCCGCTGTTCGCCCGGCTGGGTGAGCCGTTGCTGGTCACTCTGACCATGGACGACGACCAGGCCGCCGGCCAGCCTGGCCAGCATCGCGGCCGGCACCGCCGCGCCGCCGGCCGCCGCCCGGGACCGACCGGTCGCGGTGACCACCCGGCGCAGCACCAGGCTGCCGTCGGAGTCGATGTCACCGCCGGCCTCCGCGACCAGCTCGGCCGGTTCCGAACCTGGCTTGACCAGCAGCCGGCCCTCGACGCTGGCCGCATCCACGCCTGCCCGCAGCCGGGACGAATCGGCGCGGCCACCGAAGAGCAGGCCGAGCCGGGTCACCAACATG
>DASUAC010000483.1:0-5715 GCA_035763985.1 Jatrophihabitans sp.
CGGGGTGGGCGATTACCAGTTGCTGGACGTGGGATTCCGGTTCGGGTTACCCGACCCGGCCGATGCCCAGGGGGTGCTGCTGTCCTCGCTGCACTACCCGCTGTTCCAGGGGGTGGCCGCGGCGCCGGTGGCCATGACGGTCGCCTTCGACCCGGTCGGAGTGCTGGATCCGGGCCGGACGATGCTGGGGTACCCGAGCCCACCGGCCGCCCAGGAGTGCCATTACACCAGCCAGCTGGGTTATCCGGTCGGCATCGCGGCGACCGCCGGAGCCGGGCTGGCGTTCCATCGCTGCCCGCGTTCGACCACCGAGTTGCCGTCCGACGATCCGCTGTACCTCGCGCCGGTCGGTGGCTACACGCTCAGCGTCGGCAGCGGCGACGGCACGGTCATTCCGGCGGCCCGGCTGACCGGCGGGATCTCCGGCAGCGAGTACTTCGGCTTCTCCACCGGGACGGCGGTGCCGGTCAGCTTCACCGCCGACCAGCCGGCGTTCGCACCGGCCTTCCCGCCGGCGCCGCGGCAACCGACGACCGAGCCGGCGACCGAGACACCGCAGCTGACCGACGCGGCGACCACCTCGTACGCCACCGTGTCGCCGCCGGCCGGTGGCCAGGCCTGGTACTTCGCGCAGCCGGACGGTGGCGCGTTCTTCCATATCCGCACTGCTGAAAACCCGCCGGAGACGGACCTGGTCCCGTACCTGGAGCTGCTGGAACTGGTGTCCGGCTCGGTGACCGGCGGCAGCTGTTACCCGCTGGTGCCCTACGCCGGCGCGGACGGCGACCTGGCGGTGATGCAGGCGTTGGAATCGCAGGTGCTCAGCCCACTGCGCCGGTCGGCGCTGGAGGCACCGCCGAGCGACCGGTTGCTGGCGGCCGAGCCCACCGCTGACCAGCCGGCGCAGGCAATCACTCCGCAAGGCCTGCTGGCCGACTTCGTCGACGACACCTGGGCCAGCCTGACCCTGTCACCGGCGGAGTCCGCGACCGTACTGCCCCGGCTGGCGTTCAACCTGCCGAGCAGCACCTTCCGCACCGCGCTGCAGAGCAATCAGCTGTTCCTGGTCGCCGCGAATCCGGTGGAGCTGCTGGACAACTCCGACTTCAACTACTGGATCACCGACGCGGTGCTCGGCGACCTGGCCCGGCTGTCCGGCAGCGAGGCGGTGCCGACCGAGGTGATCGACCTGCTGTCCGAGCAGGCGCGGACGCCGCAGACCTCCGAGGCCGCGTTCACCGCGATGCTCGACACCGTGCTGACCGGCTCGAACGCGCAGTACCGGGACACCGTGACCAAGTACTCGATGTACTTCGAGCTGGTGGTCGAGGGCTGGCGGTTCCGGCTGTCGCCGTCACTCTGGCGCGATCAGCTCAGCAACCCGCCGGTGCTGATCGTGAAGTACAGCAACGGCAGCCTGTACGACTTCGTGCAGAACACCGAGGCCTGGGCGTGGCCCGCGGTGGCCACCCTGGACGGCTCGATCACCGCCACCCAGGCCCTGCTCAACTCGATCCTGGACAGCGCCATCGCCGAGGTGGCCGAGCTCGGAACGTCCAGCGATCTCTGGAACTTCGTCCAGATCGTGCTGAACGCGTCCTGGACCGGCGTGCTGATGCTCAACGCGAACGTGCCGTTCAGCTCGGTGCCGCCGGAGCTTGCCGGGCTGGCGGCCGGGATCGACGGCGACCAGTTCCGGGCACACCACGTCGGCATCTCGGTCACCCCGGTCAGCATCGACGAGCCGAACCGGGCGCTGGTCCAGCAGCACAGCTCGATCTTCGGCCTGATCGACTACTCCGACCCGGTCGACATCGCCCACATCGAAGGTGACTTCGACTTCAAGGTGCTGCTGCTGCAGGTGCTGTTCGTCAACTCCGCGGTGGCCGATTTCGCCGGCCGGATCGAGCTGTTCGTCAACCGGCTGTTCGGTGAATCGGTCACGCTGGTGGACAGCGCGCACTACAACAACCTGATCCTGACCGGCTCCTACCAGCGGCAGGGCGGCTCCGGGCACTACGTGTTCGCCACCGGCGACGTCAGCACCTACGCCTCCGATGCGGCCGGCCGGGGTGGCAGCAGCAACCAGGTGGTGCTGCTGAGCACCGAGATCGACCAGGCCCAGTTCGTCACCGCCAGCCGGGACACCGACAGCGACACCATGCTGCACAACCGGTTCCTGCTGCAGGGCCGGCTGCGGTTCGCCGAGCTGGCCGGCTTCGACGGCTTCTCGTTCGGCCCATCGGTGGATCGCAACGAGGTGCAGGTGGCCGACGGCTACCTGCTGTTCAGCTCGGCCTCGGTGGACATGGACTCACCCATCAACGATCCGACCCAGACCACTTTCCGCTTCAACCTGGACGAGATCTCGTTCGACCCGGCGGCCAGCCGGGCCCGTCCGACCAGCTTCTTCCAGCGCTTCCCGCTGCAGCTGGCCGGCCTGGTCGCGGGCACCGCCGAGCAGACCCCGGGTCAGCTGGGCTACCTGGCGCTGGCCACCCCGCTCAGCCAGCCGGGCTTCACCGGACCGTGGTTCGGGCTGCAGTTCGCGGTGGATCTGGGCACCCTGGGCGCGCTGTCCAGCGCGCCGGCACTGGCTGCCGAGATCCTGCTGGCCTGGTCGCCGTTCGGCAGCCAGCACCAGGTCAACGTCGGGCTGAAGCTGCCCGGGGTGCAGAGCGCCCGGTCGCTGCTGCCGGTGCAGGGGGTGCTGGACCTGGGCTTCGCGGCCATCGACCTGACCGCCGACGGAGCCACCGCCAACCCGCCGGATCCGGCCTACGTGCTGCGTTTCAGCAATTTCTACCTGCGTTTCCTGGGCTGGAAGTTCCCACCCGGCCAGAACGCCATCGCGCTGTTCGGCAACCCGGACGCGGCCAGCCAGAACGTCGCCACCGACCGTGGCGCGCTCGGCTGGTACGCCGCCTACCAGAAGGACTGAGGAGCAGGCATGCCGCAGCTCACCGTGTGCCTGTGGAACATCCAGAACTACGGCCAGCCGTCCGGCCGGTACACCGGCGTGGCCGGCAACGAGAACAACCAGACCCGCAACGCCTTCATCGCCGCCTTCCTGGTGCTGCACCAGATCGACGTGCTGATGATCATGGAGATGCAGCCGGGCCAGGACGCCGCGCTGGACGACCTGGTCGACCGGCTGAACGCCGCCGCGGCGCTGGGCGACGAGGATTGGGCCTACAGCTACTGCGGTTGCGCGATCCGGCACGGCGTGAACACGGTGACCGGCGCCGCCGACCTGACCAACACCACGGCGGCCCGGACGGAATGCTACGCCGTGGTCTGGCGCACCCAGCGCAACTACTTCACCCTGATCGACGCGGTCGTCCCGATCGACCAGGGCACCTCGGACGGGGTGCCCTCGCCGCTGAACATCAGCCAGCGCGGCCGGCCGACCGGCGAGCGTCAGGTCAACAATGCCACCTACCGGATCACCGCCACCGGCGGCTTCCTGCCCAACTCGGTCTACCCGTATGAACTGGTCGGCAACCAGTACCAGCTGATGCCCACCTGGCCGCGGCTGGACTTTCCGCTGACCGGCCGGACCCAGGCCGACCGGCCGGCCTGGACCGGATCCCGGCGGCCGGCCTACGTGGTGGCACAGCTCGCCGATGCCGCCCACACGCTCGCCCCGGTGATGGCCTATCACGCGCCGAGCAACGCGGGACGGGCGTACTGGGGCGCGCTGATGGCCGGCCTGGCCCGGGAGCTGTACGTGGTCGACAACGTGGACGGCCAGAACCGGCCGACCCCGGCGGCCCCGCCGGTGCTGGCCAACGCCGGATTCGCCGGCGGCGACTTCAACTACGCGGTGGCCGGCGCGGAATGGCCTGCCGGCTACGGCTATTTCACCGCGGCCAACGGACAGACCTGGGATACCGGGGCTGCCCAGCAGGCCACCCCGGCGCCCGATGCCGCCGACGTCGACCGCCGGACCACCGTGCAACTGCTGTCCGGGCGCTTCCACAACCAGCCGATCGTCAGCGACGACCCCAACGACTACCTGCGCCTGAACATCGACCTGGGCTTCAACCGGGCGATCCAGCAGATCGTCTCGGTCCGGGTGAACCTGGTGTCCGAGATCATGCAGAACCCCGGCGACTGCTACGACGAGGCGATGTCCGGGGTGGCGGCGTACATGCTCAGCCTGCAGCGTGCCGTCCGCCGGCCGGCTCAGCAGATGGCCGTGACCGGGCCGCAGCGCCGAGGCAGCCGGAACCGGGACGGCAGCTACAACTGGATTCCGCTGATCAGCGGGGCCTGGGGCGGCACGTTCCGGAACTGGGGCGACGCGCGCACCCAGTACCGGCGGCAGCGGATCACCACCGCCCGCTGTGCGGCGGAGTTCATCCACCTGTTCGTCTCCGACCACCTGCCGCTGATCTCGACCTTCAACTACTGACGGGCCGACGATGACCATCGAGCAGTTGTACGCGGCGCTGCAGCCGTTCCAGGACACCGCCGCCGGCACGCTCACCGTCCCGGCCTCGGCGGTCACCGACTGGACCGGCGTGCACGCGCTGCTGGTGGCCGCGCTGGCTGAGCAGACCCTGCTGATCACCGGCATCACCGAGTTCCCGCCGCCACCGACCAGCAACGCGATCAGCTACCTCGGCAGCGCCACGCTCTTCCCGTGGCCGGACCAGCCGGGCGACCAGACGGTGCTCGCGGTCACCGCGACGTTCAGCGTGGACCAGGCGGGCGAACCGCAGCTGCTGATCCGGGCCACCGCGCCCACGCCGCCGGCCTGGCGGCTGTCCGACAGCCTGGCCGGGCTGTCCGACACGGACCTGACCACGGTCGAGTTCACCGCCGCGCTGTTCCTGCTCACCAGCACTCCGGTGATCGTCAGCGACTACGCCGGCACCGTGCAGCCGTTCATCGCGCTCGCGGCCGAACTGGCCGCCACCGGCCCGTACGCGCTGAGCCAGCCGCTGCTGGCCACCGCGGGCAGCCGGCAGCTGCAAGGCCCGGTGTCGTTGACCGAGGGCGAGATGCCGGTGATCGCGCTGGAGCCGGTCGGCGCGGCGCCGATCACGCTGGCCGGTGTGGACGCCCGGTTCGGGTTCGGCGCGACCGTGGCGTCCTACTACCAGACGGTTCCCTACTACGACCCGGACGACCCGGACGTCACCAGCGAGACGATCCCGGTCAGCACCGCCGGCCTGCAGGCGAGCATGGCGTTCGGGGTGGGGCCGCCGCTGGTGTTCGAGCTGCCGGTGCTGCCGGTCAGCCGGTTCGCCACCCTGTCGGTGACTGCCACCCGGCCGCTGGCGTCCTGGGCGGAGCTGGACCAACTGGTGCCCGGCGTCGACCTGGCCGCGGCCATCCCACCCGAGGTGCCGGCGGCGAACAGCCTGGTGCTGCAACAGTTCTCGCTGTCGCTGTACTTCCCGGACGGCAACCAGCTGCCGACGGTCAACTCGGTCGTCTTCGACGTGGCCATGCAGACCGGTGACTGGCCGTTGCTGCCGAACGACATCCTGACCCTGCAGGCGGTCGGCGCCGCGCTCACCGTGCTGTTCCCCGGCGGGCTGCCCCAGGTCACCGGCTACCTGTACAGCGACTTCACCATCGTGGACGAGCTGGTGATGACCGCGACGCTGGGCATCCCGCGGCTGGCGCTGACCGCCGAGCTGTCGCCCGGCGAGACCGCGTCGGTGGAGTCGCTGATGGCCGCGGTGATGCAGAAGCTCACCG
>DASUAC010000484.1:0-2055 GCA_035763985.1 Jatrophihabitans sp.
TCTTCCTGCTGGTGATCGCCGGCTACTCGACCACCACCCACTCGCTGACCAACTTCCTGTTCAGCCTGCTGACCCACCCGGAGGAACTGGCCACGCTGCGCGGCGACGACTCCATCATGCATGTCGCTGTGGACGAGCTGATGCGCTACGACGGCGGGGTCGGGGTGGCCACCTTCCGGTTCACCAAGGAGGAGGTCGTGCTGGACGACGTGGTGATCCCGGCCGGTGAGATCCTGGCACTGTCGCTCAGCTCGGCCGACCGGGACGGCGGCAAGTACCCCGATCCGGACCGGCTGGACCTGAACCGGCGGCCGAACGGCGTGCTCGGCTTCGGCCACGGCCCGCACTACTGCATCGGCGCGCCGTTGGCCCGGATCCAGGCCGAGGCCGCGCTGCGCAAGCTGCTGGACCGATACCCGGGCATCCGGCTGGCGGCCGACCCGGACACCCTGGAGTGGGAGAACAACCCGCTGCTGCGCGGCCTGCTGCAGCTGCCGGTGTCGTTGCGGCCGGCCGCGGACTGAGCTGGCCGCGGACTGAGCTGGCACGGACTGAGCTGGCCGCGGACTGAGCTGGCCGGGCCGGCCGCCGTCGGGCGGCCGACCCCGGTTCGGCCGGCCCGTTCGGCTGCCGCTCCCGTTCGGCTGCCGCTCCCGTTCGGCCGCCTGACGAGGCATCATGGAATGCGAACGTGCTTTCGAATGCTCTCCAGCGGCGGAGGACGCAAGCCATGATGGGTGATTACGTCGAGATAGTGATCGACGCCGGCGACAGCAGCCGGAGCTACACGATCGGCGCGACCAGGGCCGGCCGCCGGGTGGAGGTGGCCTACGGCCGGGGCATCATCGAGGTCACCGAGGTGACCCGGGGCGGCACGCCGGTACGTACCGCGCGCTTCATGTCCGCCCGGGTGCTGGCCCTGGTCGAGCATCCGGCGGCCGAATCCAGGCCGCGGCCGGGCGACCCGGTGCGGTCCGGTCAGGCCGACCCGGCCGCGGTCCGCCAACTGACCGCCTGAGCCCGCGGCCGGCCGGCTCAGCCGTCCCGCCGCTCCGGGGTGACCACCACGGCAACCGCCGAGTCGGCGTGCGCGAGGATCCGCTCCACCGCATGGGAGAAACAGAATCCGTCCCGGGTGCGGCGCAGCGCGGCCCCGAGCACGAGCAGGCCGCCGGCGTTGGCCGCCGCGGTGTCGAGGATCTCGCGGGTCACCGACGGCCCGTGCCGCACCGAGACCTGCACCGGCACCCGCCTCGTCCGGGCGGTGCTGACCGCGTGTTCCAGCACCGGTATCGAGCCCGCCGGATCCTCGGCGCCGTCGGTCACATGCAGCAGGACGACCTCGGTGCTCGCGGTCTCGGCCAGTCCCAGCGCGAGTTCCAGCGCGCCCGCCGAGGCCCGGGTGCCGGCCACCGGTACCACGATCCGGTCATAGCTGGCTGTCCGGTGGTCGGCGATGCAGCGCACCGCGACGAGTGGGATCTCGCCGCCGGTGAGCAACCCCAGGGCAACCGGCGGGATCCGGTGGCCGGCTCCGTTGCCGTTGCCGTTGCCGTTGTGGTGCAACGCGATTCCCATTGCGCTGTAACCAAGTTCGCTGGCGTACAGCGCGGTCTGGGCGTCCCGGCCGGCTGCCCGGTAGCTGACCTCGCGGCCGTCCAACAGCCGTTCCAGGTTCGCATCGCGCGGCCGGCGCGGCCCGCGCGGCGAGGACGGCCGGGTCTGCTCGGCCGGCACGATCGTGACCCCGGCCTCCAGCGGCCAGGCCCGGTGCAGCAGGTTCGCCGCGGACAGGCAGCCGGTGTCCGCGCCGAGCGGTAGCAGCAAACGTCCCGGCCGGATCAGCAGATTGCGCTGCAGCGACTCCTCGCGTTTCAGCCGGGCCTGTTCCTGCGGCGACCCTCTCCAGTTCCGGACGGCGGCGGTCAGCAGCGGCGGGGTCATGGCCGAGGTGAGGACGGCCATCAGCGCGATCGCGGTATAGGCAGCCTGGCTGAGCACCCCGAGGGACAGGCCGACCGAGGCGATGACGATCTCGACCGCGCCCCGGGCGTT
>DASUAC010000485.1:0-13071 GCA_035763985.1 Jatrophihabitans sp.
GCCGCGGCCAGCCTGGCCATCGGGATCGCGGCCACCATCGCGGTGACCGCCGCGGCCCAGCAGGCCCACGATCACACCCTGAGCGGTGGCAACCTGCCGGCCGACCAGTTGATCGTCTGGCTGGCCGACCCCAACGAGCACGGCAGCGGCCCGGGGCTGAGCGTCGTCCCGGCCGGTGCCCCCACCGGCACACCAGCGGTTCCGAATCCGGCGGTGGTGGCGAACGCCAGGACGACCGCCGCCGCGATCGGCCGGGCACTGGGCAGCGCCACGACCCTGGAACTGGACGTTGCCGTCGATGAGAACACGCCGGTGCCGGCCGGGGCGCCGCCGGACGACGGCCGGGCCAGCCTGGTCCGTCCGGTCAACGACGAACACGGGCAGGGCTGGACGCAGATCGCGACCCCGTACGTGGCCACGCCGGCGGTCCTCGACTTCTACCGGGTCACCGGTGCCGGCAGCAGCGACATCCTCAGCGCCCGCCGGGACCTGACCGGGATCGAGCTCGGCACCGGGTTCAAGGGCGACTTCCACCCGGCCACCGTCGCAGTCTCGAGCCTGCTGCCGAACTACACCTCCGCGCCGAACACGCTGATCACCCCGCGGGCGATGACCAGGCTGGGGCTGACCGCGGTACCGGCCGGCTGGCTGATCCGGGCCGAGCAACCGCTCACCGGCGCGCAGCTCGCCGATGCCCGGCACCGGGCCGCCTTGGCCGGGATCGCCGTCGAGACCCGGACCGGCCCGGACCACAGCCTGCAGCGGCTGCGGGAGTACGCCACCGGGGCCGGGGTGCTCGTCGCGCTCGGAGTTCTGGCCATGACGGTCGGCCTGATCCGCAGTGAGTCGGTCGGCGATCTGCGCACCCTCACCGCCACCGGAGCCAGCGGCACCACCCGGCGGATGCTGAACGGCGCGACCGCCGGTGCGCTGGCGCTGCTCGGCGGCATCCTCGGCACCGCCGGGGCCTACCTGGCGCTGATCGCCTGGCACTGGCACCACCTCGGCTACCTCGACCGGCCGCCGTACCTGGACCTGGCCGTGCTGATCCTCGGCCTGCCGGTGGTGGCCTTCGCCGGGGCCTGGCTGCTCGGCCGTACCCCCAGGGCACTGGCCCGCAGCCCGCTGGAGTAGCCCGGCCCCGCGCAGCGAACCGGCCTGGCGATCGGGCGGATCCGATCGGCCAGGCCGGTTTCGACGGCGAAGGGGCTAGGAGCTCTGCACGCAAGCGTTGGCGTTGTTGCTCCAGAGCGGCTGCATCGCGAAGTAGGAGCCGTTGAGGTAGATGTCGGCCAGCCCGGTCCAGGCGCAGATGTCGCCGATCTCGCTACCGGAGCCGTCGTACCAGGCATTGAGCTGCGGGTCGGTGATCGCCTCGGCGAGCTCGTGGCCCTCGACGATGCTCACCCCGTCCAGCGAGCTGCCGGTCACCGAGCCGGCGCCGCAGGAGCCGCCGGCATTGGGGATGTACGGCAGGTTGGTGTAGCTGAGGACGGTGCCGCTGACCACGCCGTGGTAGGCGCAGAAGGACGAGCCGAAGCCGGAGGTGTTGTGGCCGCTCGGGGTCGCTATCACGAGTTGGGCGTTGGCGTCGGAGACCCCGAGGTAGTTCGCGAAGGCGTGTGCCTCGGTCTGGATCTGGGAATCGGTCGGCGAGGCCGGGATGGTCGACGAGTCCGACCAGGCTCCCTGGTAGATCGAGCAGTAGCCGCCGCCGTACTGGTTCACCGTCTTCAGCCAGGACGTGCACCCGACGTGGCTGAGGAAGTTCTGCAGGTAGCCCTGCTCGCCGTTGGGGTCGGAGGTCCAGCCCCAGAAGAGCAGGTAGACCCGCGGCGCGTTCTGCACCGCTCCGCCGTGGTAGTACAGCGGGCCGCCGCTGGCCATCGGTGCCGCGTGCGAGGGCCGCGGTGCGAGGGTGAAGTGGGGGTTCGGGGTGGTGGCCGCGTTCGCGCTCTGGCTCAGCACGGTCAGGCCGGTGGCCGCGAGCAGAAGCGCGCTGGCCAAGCCGGCCAGCCGCAACCGGCGACGAGGGCGAGGGACGTCGTTTGGTGCATTGGGGGTGAACATGGACTTACCTCCCTAACTGCCGATGGTGGACATAAGGTAGGCGCAACCGTTGCAGCCTGCAACCCCCGAACGGTCACAACATGAACACCGTTAGCTCTGCTCCGGCTCTGGCCGAATCGCTCGATCGAGCAGCCTGAAAAGCTGCTGAGGGACCTAGGTACCGCACAGCGAATTGCCTTGTTCTAACGGTGGATTACCTGCCGGAGGCATCGATGGGGTTGACCGGTCCCGGGCCGTTGCTGGTCGCGGCGCTGTCGGCGCTGGCAGTTCCCGCGATGGCCGTGCCGGGCTGGCAGCGGCTCGGCCGGCCGGGCCCGTTCGGGTGGCTGGGCCGGATCGGGATCCTGGCCGGTTGCCAGCTCACCGCCGAACTGCCGACCGCGTTCGGTTGGCTGTCCCGCTACGTACCCGCGCCGCTGGCGCCGTTGCCCACCGTGGACGGGCTGTCACCGCAGCCGATTGCCCCGGTGCCGGCCCAGGCCACCGGACGCACGGTCAGCTGCGGTTGAGCCGCCGGTCTAGCCGGTGATGGTGATCGGCTGGCCGTTGGAGACCAGCCGCCAGTCCAGCGTGCTGAACACCGACGGGTCGATGGTCTTGTTCGCGCTGACCCAGTCGATGATCAGCTGCCGGATCTCGACCTGGGCGTTGTACACGACCGGGGCGCTGGTCACGCCCGGGAAGCCGCCGCCACCGGACTGCCGGTAGTTGTTGATCGCGATCACGAACTGCTGGCCGGCGGCAACCGGGACGCCGGCGTAGCTCAGGTTCTTGATCCGCTGGCCGACCGGTTGCGCGATGTCGATGTCGTAGGTCAGCGGCGCGTCCAGGCCACCCATGATGTCGTAGTTGTAGTCCGGCGTGCCGTTCGGCGCGTTCGGGGTGACCGCGTTGGTGACCTGGCCCGGGGTGAACGGCCCGGTACCCGAGATCTGCTTGAAGTACTGGGCGGAATACTCCAGGTAGGCCTGCACCTGGGCCCCGGTCAGCACGATGCCGAGCAGCGTGTTGTCGTAGATGTAGAGCCCGGCCACGTCGCGCACCGTCACGGCGCCGGCCGGGATGGCGGCGTCCGGGTTGAACGGCGCGGCGATGGACAGCATCGGCAGCGAGGCCGAGGACGTCCCGGCGATGGCCTTCTTCACCGCGTCGGCCTGCACGTAGTTGATGAAGTCCATCGCGGCGGTGTCCTCGTACCGCGAGGTGGCCGCCGACATGGCCGCGGTCGAGGTGCCGATCACGGAGTTGACGTAGGCCCGGACCTTGGCGTGCTGGTCGCGTACCAGCTGCACGATGGCCGGGTCCTCCGGCACCGTGTTGGCGTTGAGCACGGTGGACGAGGAACTGGCCACCTTCCACCGGTTCCGGTCCCGGACCAGATCCAGGTCCATCACGGTCAGCCGCTCGCCCCACTTCAGCGGCTCGGACAGCAGCACCTGCCGGCCGTCCGGGCCGGTGACGAAGCGCTGCGGGATCTCCACGTGCGCGTGCCCGACCAGGATCGCGTCGATGTCCGGCACCTGCTGGGCCAGCAGGGTGGAGGCGTTCTCCGGCCACGGCAGCGCATCGCCGTACGAGGACGAGGTGTCCGCGCCGGAGTGGCAGGACACGATCACGATGTCCGCGCCGGCCGCCTTCACCTTCGGGATGACGATCCTGGCCTGCTCGACGATGCCGTTGAAGCTGATCTTGCCGTCCAGGTTGGCCTTGTCCCAGATCGCGCAGCCCGGCGTGACCAGCCCGACGATGCCGACCTTGACGGTCTCACCGGCACCGTGCCGGTGTCCGTCGCTGTGGCCGCGGTGGTCGCCGACCGGCACCCGCTTGATGATGAACTCTCCGAACGCGGCCTGGTCGGTCTGCCAGAACAGCGCGTTCGCGCCCAGCAGCGGGTGGTGCAGCTGCGCCTGGAACTTGCGCAGCACGTCCACCCCGTAGTTGAACTCGTGGTTGCCCAGCGCCGCGGCGTCGTAGCCGATCGCGTTCATCGCGGCCGCCATCGGGTGCACCGGCGCCGTCGGTCCGTTGATCGGCTCGATCCGGGCGTAGTAGTAGGCCAGCGGGGTGCCCTGGATGGTGTCGCCGGCGTCCAGCATCAGCGTCGAGCAGCGCCCCCGTTCGGCCCGCATGGCCGCCACCAGCGTCGAGATCTTGGCCAGCCCGACGTCGTTGTGCTGGGCGTCGTCGTACTCGTGGTCCTTGAAGTAGTCCCAGTTCAGCGCGTTGCCGTGGGTGTCCGTGGTGCCCAGCACGGTCAGCCGGAACGGCGTGCCGGGGTGTGCGGCAGCGGCGTCGGCCGAGGCGTCGGGCATAGCTGAGAAGAATGCCGCACCCAGTCCGCCCACGGCGGCCGTGGCAAGCAACTGGCGCCGGCTGATGGTCAGTTTGTCCACGAAACAGTCCAATCTCGGAAGAGGGCCCGTACTGCCCCGCCGACACTGTAGAGGTCGCGGCGCCGGTACGCAGCCCGCGGCCGGTGAACCGCACGGTACGACTGGGATCCCTTGGTACGGAAGAATGGTGGCGTGACAGCCAAGCCCGCGATTCCGAACGTCCTGGCCGACCGGTACGCCTCGGCCGCGATGGCGACGATCTTCAGCCCGGAACACAAGGTGGTCGCCGAACGGCAGCTGTGGCTGGCGGTGCTGCGGGCGCAGGCCGAGCTCGGCATCCCGACGCCGGACGGCGCGATCGACGCGTACGCCCGGGTGGCCGAGGCCGGGCTGGACGCGGTCGATCTTGCGTCCATCGCCGATCGCGAGCGGCTCAACCGGCACGATGTCAAGGCGCGGATCGAGGAGTTCTCGGCGCTGGCCGGTTTCGAGCAGATCCACAAGGGCATGACCAGCCGGGATCTCACCGAGAACGTCGAGCAGTTGCAGGTGTTGCAGGGGCTGCGGCTGGTTCGTACCAAGGTGTTGGCGGTGCTGGTCCGGCTGGCCCGGCGAGCGGCCGAGTACGAGACGCTGGTGTTGGCCGGCCGCTCGCACAACGTGGCCGCGCAGGCCACCACGCTGGGCAAGCGGTTCGCCACGGTGGCCGACGAGCTGCTGGCCGCGCTGCAGCGGCTGGACGACCTGCTCGCCCGCTACCCGCTGCGCGGCATCAAGGGCCCGGTGGGCACCGCCCAGGACATGCTGGATCTGTTCGACGGTGACCAGGCGAAGCTGGCCGAGCTGGAACGCCGGGTGGCCGAGCACCTCGGCTTCCACCGGGTGCTGACCAGCGTCGGGCAGGTGTATCCGCGATCGCTGGACTACGACGTGCTGTCCACCCTGGTGCAGCTGGCCTCAGGCCCGGCCAGCTTCGCCACCACGCTGCGGCTGATGGCCGGACACGAGCTGGTCACCGAGGGCTTCCGGCCCGGCCAGGTCGGCTCCAGCGCGATGCCGCACAAGATGAACACCCGGTCGGCGGAGCGGATCAACGGCTTCGCGGTGATCCTGCGTGGCTACGCCTCGATGGCTGCCGGGTTGGCCGGCGACCAGTGGAACGAGGGCGACGTGAGCTGCTCGGTGGTCCGCCGGGTCGCCCTGCCGGATGCCTTCTTCGCCCTGGACGGCCTGCTGGAGACCACCCTCACCGTGCTGGACGACTTCGGCGCGTTCCCGGCGGTGATCGCCCGCGAGCTGGACCGGTACCTGCCGTTCCTGGCCACCACCAAGGTGCTGATGGCGGCGGTACGGGCCGGCGCCGGCCGGGAGCAGGCGCACGAGGCGATCAAGACGCACGCGGTGGCGGTCGCGCTGGACATGCGGGAGAAGGGCAGCGTGTCCAACGACCTGCTCGACCGGCTGGCCGCCGACCAGCGGCTGGGGTTGCCGGCCGGCACGCTGGAGGGCCTGCTCGCCGAACCGCTGGAGTTCACCGGCGCCGCGCAGGCCCAGGTACGCGCGGTGATCGCCGCGGTCGACTCGGCCCTGGAGTCCGAGCCGGCCGCGGCGAGTTACCAGCCGGAGCCGATCATCTAGCCCTGGTCACCAGGCCAGCCGACGATGACCGCTAGACCGTCCAACAGCGTGCGGGTCTGCCCGGTCACCATGTTGTAGTCGATCAGGCTGTAGCGCGGCCGGTTGGTTCCGCCGCAGCCCGGGAAATTGCGCTGCAGGAAGGTGGCCAGGTCGCCGTCCATGTTGGCGATGTAGCCGGGTTCGGTGACGCCGGCCGGCAAGCGTAGCGGGTGGATCGTGCCGTCGGTGGCCAGCACTTGATAGCCGGCATCGCCGCAACCGGAAATGTTCTCCAGCAGTACGTCACCGTTGCTGAGCCGCCAACCATTGGCGTAACCCATGCCGTACTTGCCGTTGCCGCTGGTCAGGCGGCTCGGCGAGCCACCGGCCACCTGTTGTACGAACAGCGCGCTGAACGAGAGGTTGTTGCTACACACCTCCAGAACGGCCGACTCGGTCCACCACTTGAGTACATAGCACCGGGAGTAGCCGGCCGGCACCGGGAACTGCCGGATCAGATGGCCGTCGTTCCCGAGCAGGACCGTTGCGCTGCTGGTGTCGCCGATCAACTCGGTGCCGTCCGGCGTGTAGAGCACCCTTTCGGTGGTGAGCAGGGCCGGGTTCGAGTAGGTCAGTTCCAGCGTGCCGTCGGTGGCAAAGCGCTTGAACTGGGGCTTGACCGGATTGCTGTCGTCAACCATCACCATGGCCAGGCCGCGTGGCGTGGTGTAGGTGGTGAAGGCGGCCTGGGGCAGCGTCGCGGTCGAGACCACGTTGCCGGTGCGGAGGTCGAATTGCCGGAACCTGCCGTCGTTCAGCATCTGCACCATCGCTCGCTGGCCGTCCGGCGACCAAGCGAGCAACCTGGATTGGACCGGCAGGGCATCCGTGATGAGGTATCGCCCGCCCGCCGGGTCGTACAGGTACAACTTTCGATCGTAGGTTGCGTAGTCGCCAGGATTCTGCCGCTGCAGCAGCCGCCAGCCGGAGCCGACGGCCGACCACGGCACCTGATCCCGGCTGCCGGTCTGGCCGGCCGGCAGGTACGGCGGCGCGGCGACCGGCTGGCCGTGGGTCTGGCTGGCCGTCGGTGCCGGCGTCGGCGCACTGGTCGGTGGGCTGGAGACGTGGGTGGCCGCCGGGTGGGGGTGCGGTCGGCTGTCCGGCTGACCGGTGGCGATCATGACCGCGCCGACGGCGACGGCGGCGATCGCGGCAGCGGCCAGGCCCGGGGCCAGCCAGCGGTGCTGCCGGCGGTTGGGCGCGGTGTCGACGATCGGCAACTCCGCGGTGTGCTCGGTGCCGAGCAGTTCGTCCAGCCCGTGCTCGCGGGCGGCCGTCAATTGGTCCAGCCGGGCCTCGGTGAGCTGGCCGGCCTTGGCCTGGTAGGCGTCGCGCAGACGCTCTTCGATCGGGTGGCTCATCGCTTCGCTCCCAGCATCGCCTCGAGTTTGTCCATGCCGCGGCTGGCGTTCGACTTCACCGCGCCCTTCGAGATGCCCAGCGCCTCGGCGATCTCGGCCTCGGACAGGTTGGCCCAGTAGCGCAAGGCAAGTACCTCCTGTTGCCGGCGGGGCAGCTGCCGGACGGCGGCCAGCACCTCCCGCTGCCCCTCGGCCAACAGCAACTCGCTGTCGGCGGCCTCGGCGTAGCTGTCCCGGACCAGGCTGAGGTGCCGGCGGACGGTCTGCCGCTTGCGCAGTACGGACCGGGCCCGGTTCACCACCGTGGTACGCAGGTAGCCGATCGCGGCGTCCGGGTTGCGCAGCCGGGATTGGTGCTGCTGCAGCGCGATGAACGCGTCGTGCACCACGTCCTCGGCGGTGGCCATGTCGTCCACCAGCAGCACCGCGAGCCGGGCCAGCGACAGCCGATGCTCGGAATACAGCGCGGCCAGGTCGAGACCCGCTGGATCCTGCACCGATGCTTCACTCATCCCCGCTATCCGATCCGGGCGTTTCAGCCCCCTTGCCGCAAGACTGTCACTTGTCAGACGCCGACCGGTCACAGAGGTTGCATATCGACTCAGGGCGACGTGGTACGCCAGCCGACCCACATGCCATCGGGGCCACCGTTGCCGGCCCTCCGAAACAGTTCCTTGACCTGGCCGGTGAGTGGATTCCAGCTGACCACCTCATCGATGCCGTTTCCATCGGGCGACGGGTTTTCGAGGATCAATCCGGCCGGCGTCACGAATACGAGTGACCATCTGGCGTCTTCGAATGCCGCTGGCACGACTGTGGGTTCGAGTTGCCCGGTGGGCGAGAGCCGCGCAAAGCTCATGCCATTGATCGGGTAGAAGTTGGGCTGATCGGTTTTGAAGGCGATCTTCCCACCGGCCAGGTCGACTTCGTCCCAGCCAGCCGGAACAGCCGGCCGCACCGGGGGTTTGACTCCGTCGAACGAGAACACGAACGTCGCCGTCGCAGTCGACGGCCCGCCTCGTTCGCAGCGAGCGACGAACTGCGTTCCGCCTGGCAACCAGGAGTTGGCAAAGCAGTGGTTGTAGCCGTTCGGCAGATCGAGCGTGCGGACGACACGGCCGGTTGCGACGTCGAGTACTGAAAATGTGGTCATGCTGCCGGTGATCACCTGAGTTCGGTCGGCCGAGATCAGGGTGCTGTAGAACTCGGACCCCTCGAACGTGGTTTCGACCTGCCCGGTGTCGGCGCTTACCGTGACCATCTTGCTGACGCCGTTCAGCAGGATCGAGGCATCGGTTGCATCCACGAACTCAGCGGTAGACCAATGACCCAGCACGGTGACGGCGTGTAGGGCGCCGGATCGCAGGTTGATCTCCAGCAGCGAAGTCCGGGCGTTACCGATGATGCTTGTCAGAATCACGTGGTCGGTGTTGAACGGGGCGCCCCAAGCAGCCAGCTCGGGGTAACGGTAGACGTCGTTCTGCGGCACCTTGCAGATGCGATACAGCACACCGTCCGGGTCGATCAGGTACAACCAACCAGGGGTGCCACCCGGTACGTCCACGGCGCCCGGTTCGGCGATCTGCAGCATCCAGCCGGTGCCGACCTGGCCCCACGGGATCGCCGAGCGCGGCCGGACGTGCGCCGGGCCCACTGTCTTGTCGGTGGTGGCCCGGTGCAGCGCCACCGCGCCGAACGCGACCAGCAGGACCGCGGCGACGGCCAGCGCGACCGCCACCAGCCGCCGGGACCGGTGCTGTTGGTGCGGCGGCAGCAGGAGCACCGGCGCGGCGTCCGGGTCGGTCACCGGCAGCGACCGGGTCAGCATGGGCTGGGTGACGACCTCGGCCCGGGCCGACAGCGCCGCGCGCAGCCGGTCTTCCAGCGTGTTCATCTCGACACCCCCAGCAGTTCGCCGAGCCGGCGCATGCCCCGGCTGGCGTTGGACTTGACAGCGCCCCGGCTGATGCCGAGCGCCTCGGCGATCTGGGCTTCGGACAGGTCCGACCAGTAGCGCAGCACCAGCACCTCACGCTGCCGGTCGGGCAACCGGTGCAGCGCCCGCAGCACCGTCCGGTGCTCGTCGGCGAGCATCGCTGCGGCGTCCGCGGCGGCCTCGTCGGGCTGCAGTGACAGGTGCTGGTACTTCCGGGCGACCTGCCGGCGGCGGATCATCGACCGGGCGCCGTTGACCACGCAGGCCCGCAGATAACCCAGCGCCGCGTCCGGGTCGGCCAGCCGGTGGGAGTTGCCGGAGAACGCGATGAACGCGTCCTGCACCACGTCCTCGGCCGAGGCCAGGTCGTCGACCAGCAGCACCGCCAGCCGGACCAGCCCGAGCCGGTGCGCGTTGTACAGCGCGGCAAGCTGGGCCGGCGAGGTCACCGTGCTGGTCATTTCGCCGGTCTACCCGCGAAGCTGGAATCTGTCACGTAACCAGGACGTCCCGCCGACCGGCCAGGTTGCCAGGAGTTCGCCCCGGTCGCTGTGACAGGATGCGGCGGTGAGCGCGACACCGGCCGCCGAGGCCGAGCTGGCCGCCCGGTACGGCCTGAGCCATGTGCACTCGGGCAAGGTACGGGACCTGTACACCACCGACACCGGCCACCTGGTGATGCTGGCCAGCGACCGGATCTCGGCGTACGACCACGTGCTGCCCACCCCGATCCCGGACAAGGGCCGGATCCTCACTGCGATGACGGTCTGGTGGTTCGGCCGGCTGGCCCACATCGTGGACAGCCACCTGCTCAGCTACGACGACGACGTGATCCCGGCCGAGTGGCGGGGCCGGGCGCTGCTGTGCCGGCAGCTGGACATGGTGCCGGTGGAGGCGGTGGCCCGCGGCTACCTCACCGGCAGCGGGCTGGCCGACTATCGGGCCACCGGGTCGGTCTGCGGGATACCGCTGCCGGCCGGCCTGCAGGACGGCTCGGAGCTGCCGGAACCGATCTTCACCCCCGCCTCCAAGGCCCCGGTCGGCGAGCACGACGAGAACATCGGCTTCGACGCGGTCGAGTCGCTGATCGGACGGGACGTGGCGGCCACCGTCCGGGATCTGACCCTGGCGGTCTACCGGCGCGGCCGGGAGCTGGCAGCCGCCCGGGGCATCATCCTGGCCGACACCAAGCTGGAGTTCGGCCGGCATCCGTGCACCGGCGAGCTGGTGCTGGCCGACGAGGTGCTCACCCCGGACTCGTCCCGGTTCTGGCCGGCCGAGCAATGGCAGCCCGGACGTGCCCAGCCCAGCTACGACAAGCAGTACGTCCGGGACTGGCTGACCTCAGCCGACTCCGGCTGGGACCGGCACTCCGGCGAGCCGCCACCGCCACTGCCGGACGAGGTGGTGGCCGCGACCCGGGCGCGCTATCTGGAGGCGTACGAGCGGCTGACCGGCGAGTCGTTTGCCGACTGGCCCGGCAGGTGAGAGATTCCCAGCGAGTGAGCAGCGCAGCGAGGAGCGGAGCGAGCAATGCGATGAGCGCTCGCGTGAAGAGCGGAGAGGCATTGTGATCGAGGGCAAACTGGTCCGGCTGCGGCCATTCACGCCCGCGGACTACCCGCGGATGCTGGAGTTCAAGAACGACATCGAGCTCGAACTGCTCGGCGGTGGCCTGCCGCCGCGGCCGCGCACGCTGGCCGGGCTGACCGAGTTCTTCGACAGGATGACCAAGGGGGAACAGCAGGTCACCTTCGCCATCGAGGCGGACGGCAAGCTGATCGGCGATTGCGGCCTGTTCGACTTCGACAATCGGTCCGGGATCGCCGAACTCGGCATCGGCATCGGCGACCGGGACTACTGGGGCCGCGGCTACGGCCGGGAGGCGGTGACCCTGCTGGTCGACTACGGCTTCCGGATGCACAACCTGCGCAAGATCTGCCTCAAGGTCTTCGGCAGCAACGAGCGGGCGATCCGGTCCTACCAGGCCGCCGGCTTCGTCGAGGAGGGACGCCAGCGCGCGCACCGCTGGTCCGGCGGCCGGTACGAGGACGACGTGCACATGGCGATCTTCCGCGACCCGCCGAGCTGACCCGCCACCGCTGGCCGGAGCCAGCCTTGCGACGGATTGTCTCGATTAGATATAGATAATCCGGACATACGGTGTTTGCCTTGTCCTCTAACAGCTGTAGACCTAGTCTCTGTTTCCCTGACGAGCCGGTTTCCCGGCTCTCGGTATCCAAGGGAGGGTGTTGTTGATGAGACGTTTGATCCCGACGACGGCGGCAGCGGTGCTCCTCGGACTGTCCACGATGATCATTCCGGCGCCGGCCCAGGCGGCCACCCCCACCGGCTGCACGACTTCGGTCCAGTGGGTTCAGCAGGGCAGCGACTACTTCGAGGGCCAGGGCAACGTCACGTGTGCCACCGGAAGTTACGAGGCAAAGCTCGAGTGCTGGAACGAGCAGACGGGCGACGTGTACGTCATATATGGCACCCAGGTGGTCGACGCCCCGAACACCGCATCGGCCATCTGCAACACCGGCAACGTCGCGGAGCAGGTGGCTGCCGTGGCGGAGCCGCCCGGTACCGGGGTCACCGGGTGCATGTCGTGGACCCAATGGGTCTACACCGGTTACAACAGTGGGTATTTGGGACACGGCGTCGTCCAGTGCGACACCGGCACGTACCAGGCCGTGATCGACTGCCACAACATGCAAACCGGCTACGACTACACGTTGTACGGCTCCGTGGCGACCGCGCCGGCAACTGCCAGCGGCATCTGCCAAGACCCTTACGAGGCGGTGACCGTCACCGCCGTGCCGGCGTGAGACGAGCCTGAACCACGGGAGCGGGTCGCGGCCCGCCGTGCCCGTCAGGGCTGGAACAGTTTCCACTGCCCTTCGGAGACGACCCGGACGGCGCCGTCGACCACCGCGACGGCGGTCTCGTCGTCGATCGCGTAGGTCGGCGCCGGAATCCGGGCCGCCCAGAACTCGGCATTGGCGGACGAGGCGTCCGGGTGATCGGGCGCTCGAAATGCGGGATCACCGCGAAGTCGACGAGGCCCTCGCCCTGCCCGGTGACCAGGATCCGGTCGACGTCACCCTGCGGCATGCCGAAGACGGCGTCCTCTGATTTCAGCGGCTCATCGATCCCGCGGGCGGTTCGGGGTAGGTCTCCACGAAGGTGCTGGCGGCGGCGATGCTGCCGGCACTCACCCCCACGTAGACCGCCTCGGAGCGCAGCGTCGGCAGCAGCTCGGTCAGCCCGGAACGCCGCATCCAGCCGACGAGGAACAGTGGGTCACCGCCCCAGACCCCGTGCGTCGGCGTCCTGGACCGTCGACACCCAGGCCGCCCGCTCGATGCTCGGCAGCGCCGTCAGTTCCAGAACCCCCACGATTTCCAGCCCATTCGGCCAGCGGCGATGCGGCCTTGCCGCAGATCGCTCGCCAGGCCCCGAAGGCCCCGCCGGGGAAGGGATACATGGCGGTCGGGATGAACAACGCGGTCGACTCGGCGATCGGCTTGCCCAGCAGGTCGACCAGCGCGTCCTGGATGCTGCGGTTCTCGATCCCGGACGACGTGAGGAGCGCTCTCATGTCCCTACCTTCCTGACATTGCTTCACTGCGGGAAACCCACCGCGTCCCGAATCGGTCAACCGCGGCAGGGCGCCGCGGAACTCAGC
>DASUAC010000486.1:0-11565 GCA_035763985.1 Jatrophihabitans sp.
GCGCTGCTGCTGTCCGTCTCGACCGGCCTGATCGTGACCCGGGCCGGCGGCTCGGCCGACCTGGGCACCGTGGTGGCCGGCCAGCTGGGCAGCCAGAAGCGTGCGCTGCAGATCGCCGGCGGCGCCGGCCTGGCGCTCTGCCTGGTGCCGGGATTGCCGAAGCTGCCGTTCCTGCTGGTCGGCGGCGCACTGGTGATGCTGGCCCAGCGGATGACGCCGGCCGCCTCCGAACCGGCCGAGGCGGCGCTGCCGCCGGCGCTGGCCGGCCCGGTGCCGGACAGCCCGGAGGCCATCCTCGGCGAGCTGGCGGTGGATCCGCTGGAACTCGCCCTGTCGCCGGACATGATCTCCCTGGTGGACGGTCCCGGCGCGGATCTGCTCGACCGGGTAAGGGCATTGCGCCGCAAGCTGGCCCTCGAGCTGGGCCTGGTGATGCCGCCGGTACGCACCCGGGACAACGTGGATCTGCCGGCGGCGAGCTATGCCATCCGGGTCAACGGCGTCGAGGTGGCGCGCGGCAAGGCGCCGACCGGCACCGTGCTGGCCCTCGGCGACGGCCTGGAGAACCTGCCCGGCATCGCCGGCCAGGAACCGGTTTTCGGCCTGCCCGGCAAGTGGATCGCCATCGAGCTCCGGGGCCAGGCGGAGATGCTGGGGGCCACCGTGGTGGACCGGTCCTCGGTCATCATCACCCACCTGTCCGAGATCGTGCGCAGCTATGCCAGCAGGTTGCTCGGCCGGGAAGAGGTTTCCGCGCTGAGCCAGGCGCTGAAGAAGACCCATCCGGTGGTGGTGGAGGATCTGACTCCGGCCATGCTCACCCTGGGCGAGATCCAGCGGGTACTGCACGCGCTGCTCGAGGAGGGGGTCGCCATCCGGGATCTGGTCCGGATCTACGAGGCACTCTCGGTCGCCGCCAAGGCCGGCACCGAGCCCGATCGGCTGGTGGAGGCGGCCCGGCTGGCGTTGGCGCCGGCCATCACCGCATCGCACGTCCGGGACGGCCGGCTCTCGGTGCTGACCCTCGACCCGCGGCTGCAGCAGGCGCTGCTGGAATCGGTCCGGCCGGCCGAGACCGGCGTGCAGTTGCTGCCCGCGCCCGAACTGGTGGAGGCGCTGATCACCGAGGTCGGCCGGCAGTACCAGGCCGCCCTGGAGCGGGGCCAGCGACCGGTGCTGGCCTGTGCCCCGCAGATCCGGCTGCCGCTGCGCCGCCTGATCGCCAGCACTGCGCCGGATCTGCCGGTGCTGTCGTACTCCGAGATTTCCAACAATGCCAGCGCAGTCGACACCGTGGGGGTGATCGCCGATGCCCGAGCCGTTGGTGTGTGAGGACACCAGCCTGGTCAGGTTGATGGAAACGGTCAACCGGACGCCGGGTGCCCGCATCCTGTACCAGGACACCGTCCGGCGGGGCGGTGTGTTCGGATTCTTCGCCCGGGAGGTGCACCGGGTCGCCTACGTCGCCGGCGACCAGCCGGGCCGGTTGGACCAGTCGGACCGGCCCGACCGGCCGGCCGAGTCGGCCGGTTCGGCCGAGTCTGCGGGTTCGGCCGAGTGGGGCAGCGGCGTGGCGGCCGACCCGATCGCCAGCCTGCTGGCCGCCGCCGAGGCTGCCGAGGCCAGGCTGCGTACGCCGGGCGCCGACCGCCAGTCCGAACCGGACTTCGCCAGCGTGCTGCGCCGTTACGTCGCCGAGGCGGAAACCGCCGAAGCGAAAACCGTTGACACCAAAACCGCCGAGGCGAAAACCGCCGAGGCGATAACCGTTGGCACCAAAACCGCCGAAGCCATGACCGTGCGAGCCGACGGCATCGAAGACCTCGTCGCCGACGTCGCCGACGTGGTCGAGGTGACCCTGCCGGACCGGAGCCCGTACCCGTCGCGGCGCGATGTCCAGCCGATCGCCGAGGTCACGCCGCTCGGGCCGCGCGGCCGGGATGCCCGCAACCGGCTGGAGCTGCTCATGCAGCTGCGCCAGATCGGGGTGCCGGTCTCGCTCAACCCGTCCGGGCAGGTGCACAGCCCGTACGAGGCGCTGGAGGACATCCTGCAGCAGCTGCCGCCACCGGCCGAGCTGCCGTCCGGCGCAGGTCAGCTGCTCGTGCTGGTCGGCGAGAGCGCCGCGGCCGTACAGGTGGGACGTACCGTCAGCCGGCTGCTGCGGTTGCGGCTGGGTGCGCTGGTGGCGGCCGGTGTGGCGAGCGGCCTCGGCCGTTCCGTCCGCCGGATCAGCTCGCCGGCGGAGGCCGCGCGGCTGCGCGAGGAGCTGGCCGATGCCGGCACGCCGACCGTGCTGGTGCTCGCCACCGACGGCGCCGGTCTCGAACCGGACGACCCGTGGCCCGCCGCGATGATCGCCGCGCTCCGGCCGACCGCGGTCTGGGGCGTGCTGGACGCGCGCTGGAAGGTCGAGGACTGCCGGGCCCTGCTGGCCGGGCTGCCGGACCTCGATGCCCTCGCCGTGCACTCGGCGCAGTCCAGCGCCAGCCCGGCCTCGGTGTGGGAGCTGGATCTGCCGATCGGGCTGGTGGACGACCGGCGGCCGTCCAACTCGGTCTGGCTGGCCATGCTGCTCCGGCATTTCGACGGCTCGCCGCGGCACCGCCTGGCCGCCCGGGCAGGAGCGTAGGACGTGTTCAAGCCTTCGGTGCTGGTGCTGGCCGTGCTGCTGAGCAGCACGGCGCTGTGGTCGGCGTTCGTGGACGGCTCACTCGATGTGACGACCGCGTTGATCCGGTTCCTGATCGCGGTGCCGGTGGCCGCGGTGATGGTCTTCGCGTTCAACCTGGTGCTGCGCAGCAACGCCGACCGGCCCGCGCGGCAGGCTGCCCAGCCTCCCGCCGAGCCTGCCGACACCGGCTTGGAGGCCGGCTGAACCGTGCGGTAAGGATGTGGCATGACCAATGCCCCGTCCGGACGCCGGCGCCGGCTGCTCCGGCCGCGCCACCTGGATTCGCTCTCGATCGGCGGTCTGCGCGCGATAGACGAACAGGCCAGGCTGAACCTCAAGCGCGCCGTGCCGGCCGTGCTGCTGGCGCTGGCCTGCTTCGCCTTCGGCGATCATCTCGGCGGCATCGACCAGACCCATCCGGCCCGGTTCTCGGTCGGCGGCTACAGCATGCTGCTGAGCACCGACCAGGCCAGCCTGGTCGTGGTGGGGTTGTGCCTGCTGTTCCTGGCAGCCGGAGCGGTGGCGACCCGGTCCGTCGCCAACGAGCTGAACCGGGTGACCACCGTGCGTGGCGGCGTGGCGGCGGGCTCGGCCATCCGGCTGATCTGCACCATCATCGGCTACGGCACGGTGCTGCTCGGGGTGCTGGCACTGCTCCGGGTGGACCTGGGCAACCTGCTGGTCGGTGGGGCGGTCACCGGCGTGGTGATCGGCATCGCGGCACAGCAGACGCTGGGGAACTTCTTCGCCGGGCTGGTCCTGCTGTTCGCCCGTCCGTTCGTGCCGGGCCAGCGCGTGAAGATCCGGACCGGCTCGCTCGGCGGCCCGTTCGAAGGGGTGATCCTCGGCTCCGGGCTGGTCTACACCACCATCGAGACCGCCGAGGGCGTGATCGCGCTGCCGAATGCCGGCGTGCTGGCGGCCGCCATCGGGCCGATCCCGGAACCGGACGAAGCGGCGAGCGCGCCGGAGGAGCCGGCCACCGCGACGGAGGAACCGGCGGCGCTGTCCGACTTCGACGGGTAGCAGATCGCGGGCGACGGACAACAACGGCGTCCGCCACATCGCGGGTGAGGGCTCCGGGCGGCGTCCCGCCGGACGCGGGTGAGGGCTCCGGCGGCGTCCCGCCGGACGCGGGTGAGGGCTCCGGCGGCGTCCGGCCGAGTCGCGGAGCAGAGGCCGATCGGGTCGAAGGTTGCGGGGGAAACTACTCCGGCTGCGGGTCGAGGCGGCTCGCCGGCGAAGGCCCCCGGACAGTAGAGGGCCCGCGCACCCACGGGGGGTGAGGTGCGCGGGCCGTCGGCTCCTCCGAAGAGGCCGTAGCTGATTGTGCACGAATCCCATGGTCACGTAAAGCCACCTGGGAGGGATTTCCTGCGATTGATGATCGTCGCCTGTCTAGCCCGACATCAGCCGCTGGCCGTAAGCGCTTTGGACGGGCCCGCGAGTGGATCTCGCCACACCCTCAGTCGCGGGTGCTCTCCGGCGGCAGTACCAGATTCTCCTGGGAATCCGGTAGCAGCGGGGTGGCGGTCGCCGGCGCTCCGGCCAGGCGCGGCTCGCTCTCGGCCACGAACACCGGGGTGTTCCGGTTCAGCGTCTCTCCTCGGAAGAACGGCCGGAATATCGGCACGCTGATCGCCATCAGCACCAGGCCGACCACCAGGCTGCCTACGCCGAGCAGGAACGCGAAGCCGATCTCCCAGTGCGGTGCGAAGTGCATCGTCCACACCACGTAGCTGTTGATGGGCTTCCAGTCTTGAATCGCGGTCAGCACCAGGCCGGTCCACAGCAGCAACCCGCCGAGCAGCGGGATGAAGCCCTTGAGCATGAAGTCCTGGCAGCTCCGGGTCAGCACGCGACGGTAGTAGAACGCGCAGGCGAACCCGGTCGCCCCGTAGTAGAAGGCGATCAGGATCCCGATGCCGGTGACCGCGTCGGCGATCACGTCGCCGTTGGAGAAGTAGTTCATCGCCAGGTACAGCGCGGCCGACACCGCGCCCATCCACACCGTCGAGCTGGTCGGGGTGAAGTAGCGCGGTTGCGAGATCGAGCTGCCGGCTCAGACCCGGCTCCGGTTCTCCAGCATCTGGCCGAGGTGGTCGGACAATCTCGTCGGCACGGCAACGCTGACCCCGAAGCCGGCCTCGGTGCCGAGCACCGGCCGGGTGCCGTCCCAGCCGACGCCGTTGAACGGATCGTCCAGCAGCATCAGCGCCGAACCGATGTCGAGATGGTCGGCCATCGGGCCCAGGTGGGCGATTGCGGTGCTGCCGACGGTGGATTCGTGATCGGCGCCCAGGCAGATCCGCAGGCCGCGCGCCCGGGCCCGGGCCATCTTGCTGCCGATGCCGAGGATGCCGCCGTGACAGGCGGATTTCAGGTTCACCTCGTGGAAGCACTGCGCGAGTTCGTCCAGCGAGTGCTGCAGCAGTCGCTCGTCGGCGACCAGGGAGAACGGGGTATTGCGCGCCAACGCCGAATACTCGCTCAGTGCGGCGTCCAGCGACAGCGGCTCCTCGACCCGGCTCACGCCGCACTCGTCCAGGTAGCCGGCCGCCGCCAGGAACTGCTCGTAGCTCCATGCCGCGTTCAGCTCGGCGGTCAGCCGGCAATCGGGGAATCGGCTGGAAACCAACTGCAATCGGCGGCGATGCTCGGCGTGGCTGACGGCCGGGGACAGCTCGATCCGCAGCTCGGCCGGGCGCAGCGATGCCAGGCAGGCCAGTTCCTCGTCCAGTTCGGCTAGTTCGGTCGAGCGGACGGTGACCGCGGACGGCGGACAGTGCGGGCTCGCCGACCAGCGCCGCCACACCGGTTGCCGGCTGGCCTGGCCGGTCAGGTCGACCAGCGCTGCCACCACCCCGCTGCGTGCCGCCGGGGTAAGCCAGCGGGTCCGGTCCAGCATCAGCTGCACGTCGGCGTCCTGGGCCAGCGGCTCGCCGTCCAGCTGGAGTTCGACGAGCACCTCCCGGGCGTTGAGGGTGTGCGGCGGGTTGACCGCGGACTCACCGAATCCGACCTGGCCGGTTTCCAGGTCGGTGATCGCAACCACCACCGTGTCGAACCGGACGGCCTCGAGTTGCCTTGGCTGAAAGCGGGATCGCCGGTTCAGCGTGAGCACCTCGGCATACAGCTGCAGCATCTGTTCGGCCCTCCGCAGGTCAGCCGGGTAGAGGTTCACGGTCGGGGTAGACGCAGCGGAAGCCGACGTCGAAATGCCGGTCGGTCAGCAGCCCGCGGCCCCGGTAGTCGGTTCGCAAGCAGATCGGCGGGCAGGTCCAACTGCCGCCCCGCAGCACGTGAAACGCCTCCGGCCGGTGCAGGAAATCGCTGGGCTGGTAGGCGCGCAACAGCGGAGCCATGTCGGTGCCGGTGAAGTAGTTGGTCCTGGTGATCTCCCAGACGTTGCCACTCGACTGCCGCACCCCGTAGGGGCTTTGGTCCTCCGGATGAAGGTCCACCGGCGCCAGTGGCTCGGCCGGGTGGCGGTCGCTCACCTGCACCAGCAGCGACTCCAGCTCGGCCAGATCCTGCGGCAGCGCGCCGAAGGCGGTCTCGACGTAGTTGGCCCGCCCCGGCAGCCACTCACCCCATGGGTAGGGACGGCCGTCCGTGCCGCGGGCGGCCTTCTCCCACTGCTCCTCACTCGGCAGCGACCCGCCCGCCCAGGCGGCGAAGGCCCAGGCGTCGTACCAGTCGATGCCCACCACCGGCTGGTCGTCGGCGGTGAACCGCGGGTCGGACCAGTGCGCGGGCTGGTAGCACTTGCCGGGTGGCTCGTCCGGGTGCGCGAAGTCCTTGGCATCGCCCACCTCGGCGATGAACTTGCGGTAGCGGGCATTGGTGACCGGGAACCGGTCGATCCAGAAACCGTCCAGCAGCACCACCCGGGCCGGGTTGTCGTCGGCTGCCATCCGGAAGCTGTCGTCCTCGGCCGGGCACACGGTGCCGGCGATGAACGGCCCGGCCGGTATCGGCACCGCGTCGTCCGGCCGGCACAACCGGGTCTGCGCGGCGACCGCCCTGGCCAGCCCGGCGAAATGCTGGTCCTCGGCCGCGAGCAGCGCGGTGGGCTGGTCCAGCCCGCCGAACAGTTGCAGCAGCGCACGCTTGGCGAGCGCGGCTTCGACCCCGATCGGCATCCGGTGGTATTCCGGCCGGGTGAACTCGCTGGGCCAGTCGGCGATCTCGATCAGCTGCTCGATCGCTTCCCGGACGCCCAGCTCCCCGGCCAGCCGGATGGCGGCGAAGGCGACCAGGTCCACCGGGTCGTGGGTGGCTCGCGCGATGGCCTGCCGGGCTACCGCCGAATCGGCCGCATAGCCGGCCAATCGGTTGATCGCGGCCAGCCGCACCGGCCACCCGGCGGCCTCCCGGCTGGCCTGGGCCAGCGCGGCGACGGCGCGCTCGGTGGTCACCAGGTCGGGTTCGCTGGGCATGGCGCGTTCCTGTACGTCGCGGTGCGTGGACGGTTCGAGCCCGGTCTCGGGGCACGCCGAGTGCTGGATCGTCTGCAGGTGGGCCTTGGCCGGGGCGGGTCAGCCGTCGCGGCCGGGACAGCGCAGCGGTGGTGGGCGGACGTCGGCAATCGGCGGCATAGCTCACTCCTTGTAACTACGGGCCGCGGGGGGCGGACGGATCGCGAGCGCAATCAAGGAAGGCGTATTGCAACTATGACACTCTTTAGGTGTCTTATCCAGAGGATTCTTGAAGCGAACTTTGCCGGACTGACCGGGTCGCCGCGGAGTACTGCCGCCGACGCCATTCTGGCCGGTAATTCCCCGGTTTTGCAAGCCTATGAGCCAGCCTGGTGGAGGCGCACCAGCGGTTCTCGAGCCGGGCTGGCCGGCTGTCGGACACGGCTACGACACCTGGCACGACGCGTCGCCGCCGGGCCGGGCGGGCGCCGGCAGCGGCCGGTGCCAGCCGGCGAAGATCGGCACCGACCGTAACCGGTGGCTGGCGCCAGCGGCTCTCGCGCAGGATGACGGCGCAGAGCAACTGCGGACGCCAACTGCGGAGCCGGCCCCGGTGGACGTCTCCGGCCGGGCGGCAGACCATATGCCGGCTCATGTCCCTTTCTGCGTTGGGTGGTTACTGATGGGATATCCGGATCCGGCATCGACGACAGCTGCCCGAGCCGCCGACCTGGCCGAGGAGACGCTGGATCCACCGTCCTGGGACGACCTGCGCGCGCTCGGCCACCGGATGATCGACGACATGTTCGGCTATTACGAGTCGCTGCGTGAGCGGCCGGTCTGGCAGCCGATGCCCGAGCCGGTACGGGACCGGTTCGACCAGCCGTTGCCGGTCGGTCCGCAGCGGCCGGCCGAGGTCTACCAGGACTTCCTGGACACCGTGCTGCCCTACGTCACCGGCAACACCCATCCCAGGTTCTGGGGCTGGGTGAGCGGCAACGGCAGCGGAATGACCATGCTGGCCGAGCTGCTGGCCGCTGCCGTCAACTGCAGCGTGGACGGCCTGGACGACGCCGGCACCAAGGTGGAGGCCCAGGTCATCCAATGGTGCAAGCAGATGCTCGGCTATCGGCACGAGGCCAGCGGCCTCCTGGTCAGCGGCTGTTCGGTGGCCAACCTGATCGGCCTGGCGGTGGCGCGCAACACCGTCGCCGGGGTGAAACGGGACGGCCTGCCGGCCGGCAGTCGGCTGACCGTGTACGGCTCGACCGAGGTGCACTCCTCGGTGCGCAAGGCGGTACAGCTGCTGGGCATGGGCACCGAGGGGCTGCGAACCGTGCCCGTCGATGCCGACTACCGGGTGGACCTGTTCGCGCTGGAGCAGACGATCGAGGCCGATCGGGCCGCCGGCCACACCCCGCTGGCCGTGATCGGCAACGCCGGCACGGTGAACACCGGCGCGGTGGACGACCTCACCGGGCTCGCCGAACTGGCCGAACGGCAGCGGCTGTGGTTCCACGTCGACGGCGCGTTCGGTGCCTGCCTGGCCGTGTCGCCCCGGCTGCGTCCGCTGGTGGCCGGCCTCGACCGGGCCGACTCGGTCGCCTTCGCCCTGCACAAGTGGATGTATTTCCCTTACGAGGCAGGCTGTGTGCTGGTCCGCTCGGATTCCGCCCACCACGCCGCGTTCCGCTACGACGCACCGTACCTGGCACCGGCCACCAGCGGCCTGTCCGCCGTCCGGTCACCGCAGTTCCACGAGTACGGCCCGCAGCTGTCCCGGGGCTTCCGGGCTCTGAAGATCTGGATGGGGATCAAGGAGCAGGGCATCGACAAGTTCGGCCGGCTGATCGAGCAGAACGTCGAGCAGGCGCGCTACCTCGCCGAGTTGGTTCAGGACGCCCCCGAGCTGGAATTGCTCGCTCCGGTCGGCATGAACGTGGTCTGCTTCCGCTACCGCGGTGACCCGGCACTTCCCGAGCCGGAGCTGAACGCCCTCAACACCGCGCTGTTGAACCGGTTGCAGGAGAGCGGGGTGGCGGTGCCGTCGCACACCGTACTCGGTGGCCGGTTCGCGATCCGGGTGGCCAACACCAACCACCGCAGCCGGCGCGAGGACTTCACCGTCCTGGTGGCCGAGGTGATCGCGCTGGGCCGGCAGTTGGCCGCCGGCGGGTGAGCGGAGAAGCGGAAGCCGCGGGGTCCGGCGGTGGCGTGGACAACTGCGTACCTGGCCGGTGCCGGTAACCGACGCGCCCGGTCGGCATTCCCCCTCGAGCCGGGCAACTGCGGAACCGGACGAGGTGGACGCCCGAGTCCGTCAGCCGCACGATATGTCGGTTCCTGGAGTTCCTCTAGCTGCATTGGGTGGTTGTGATGGAGTATTCGGATCCGGCTGATGATCCTGCGGTGAGCCTGGACGGTTCGGTGGATGTGCTGCTGGCACCGGTGCGGGGGGTGGACGGCCGGCGGAGCTTGGATGCGAGCTTGTTCCGTAAGCGGCCCGAGGTGTTCAGCCTGAAGTACGCCTTCGCCTGGCTGCTGGTGGGGCTCGGTTGGTTGGCGGTGGCGCTCGCGCCGCGGTGGTGGGTGATCGCGCCGGCGGTGCTGGTGATCGGGCTGATGTACGCGCACCTGGTGGAGTTGCAGCACGAATGCCTGCACGAGCACGCCTATCGGCGGCGCTGGCTGAACCGGCTGGCCGGCTTCGGCGCAGGGGTGGGCATGCTCAGTTCGTTTTCCCATTACAAGTACGACCATCTGCGCCACCACGCCTTCCTCGGCACGCCGCGCAACCAGGAGTTCTTCAACTACCGGTTCCGCAATCTCGATTCACCGATCGGCTTCGTCCGGGCCAGTTACCACCTCGGCCGGTATCCGGACGTGTTCCGGTTGATCGGGCTCAGCCTGACCGGCCGGTGCAGTTCCAGGATCGGCAAGGTCAACGCGGCCAAACGGGTGCGCACCGAGTACGCCGCGTTCGGCATCGTGCTGGCCGGCACCGTCGCGCTCAGCGTGCTGACCGGTAGCTGGCTGGCGGTGTGGTGCTGGCTGCTGCCGGCCATCCTGGTCGCCGAACCGGCACACTTCCTGATCGAATTGCCCGAGCACTACGGCCTGAACACCCAGACCGACCCGAACGTGCTCACCAATACCCGCACCGTGCAGGCCGGTTGGTTCGGCCGCTGGTACACCAACGGCAACGACCTGCACACCGCCCACCACTATCACCAAGGTGTGCCGATGGCCCAGGTACCCCGGCTGCACGAGCTCATCACCGACCGGATCGCCACCGTCGACCCTTCCTTCCCGCAGTTCTACCGCAAGGTCGTCACCGGCGAACTACGGTTCCAGGGCGCCGACGAGACCTGCATGACCCGCTGAGGAGGAGACGTAGCGATGACAGTGGAAAGCTCCAGCCTTGCGTTGTGCGTGCACCCGGGCTACGGCAAGGCGCTCCGCGCGCAACGCGCCATCCCGAACGGTTCGCTGGTCTATTCTCTCGAGCGCGCCGGCGCCCGGCTCTCGGCGCCGACCGTCTCCTCGCTCCAGGTCGGCGTCGACGAGCACCTGGACGACCCGACCGGCTGGTACCTGAACCACTCCTGCGAGCCGAACGTCTTCGTCGACACGACGGAGTTCACCGTGGTCGCGGTCAGAGACATCCAGCCGGGCGAGGACCTGCAGTACTTTTACCCTGCCACCGAATGGGATCTGGCCGAGCCGTTCGCCTGCGCCTGCGGCAGCCGGAATTGCCTGGGCCTGATCGCCGGAGCGCGGGAGACGGACCCGGCGGTGCTCGACCGCTATCGGCTGAACGAACACATCCAACTGCTCCGCGGGTCCAAGCTGTGATGGGCGGTTTCCGCCGAGGCGGAGTGGCCGCGTCGGGTGTCGGATGAGTGAGCGCTGAGTATTCACGCGTAATGACGGGGAAGTGTCGTAGCGATCGCATAGCGTTGATCGGTTGCGACGGGCTCGATGGAGATTAGCCTGCGTTCTACAGGCTAATCTCCATTGACCTTGTTATCCGACAACGGTAGGGTCGTACTTATGGACGACTGGGCGGACGAGGCGCTGACCGACTCGGAGCTGCTCGCCTGCGCAGTCACCGAGCATCCGGCGTTCCGGACCGGCGCGGAGTTGGACCGGATCGACCCGTGCGCGCTGTCGGCCGGTGAGCGGGTGGATCTGCTGGCGGTGCTGGAGGAGCAGCGGCGCTGGTTCGACGCTGCCCAGCTGCGGCTGCTGGCGACCATGCAGGCCGACGATGAGTCTCCGCTCGGGCTGAGTGAGGAGTCGGTGTCGCTGGCGTTGCAGTTGCCGCTGCGAACCGCGCAGACCAGGTTGGCACAGGCGAACACGTTGGTGCGGGAGTTGCCTCGGACGTTGGCCGCGGTGGCCGACGGATCGCTTTCGGCCGGCCACGCGGCGGTGTTGGCCGAGGCGGTCTGGCGGCTGCCGGACGAT
>DASUAC010000487.1:0-7511 GCA_035763985.1 Jatrophihabitans sp.
GACGAGCGCCGGCACCGCGGCGAAGAACACGCCGAGCGAGGCGTCCAGCCGGCCCAGCAGCATCGCCCGGCGCAATTGCAGGCGGTACAACCTGTCGGCGATTCCGCCGAAATCCGCGACGCTCGCCGGTACCCGGTCGAACAGCCGGGCCTGGATCGCGCCCGCCGAACTCAGGTTGTCGTCGACCACCACCGCCAGCGCGCCGACCTCTTCCTGCAGCTGGCCGGTGAGGGTGGCCTGCCGGGCGGCGATCCGGCGGGTCAGCCAGACCAGCAGGGGAGTGAGGGCCAGGCTGCCGAGGCAGAGCGGGATCGACAGGTAGGCCATCGCGGCGATGGACGCGAGCAGGAACAGGCCGTTGGACACCACGCCCATCCCGGCGTTCTCCAGGACCGACTCGATCAGGCCCAGATCACCGACGAATCGCGCGCTGAGCTCGCCCATCCGCCGGGTCTGCAACTCGGCCAGCGGCAGCCGGGCCAGCGAGCCGAACAGCTCGGTCCGCAGGTCGCGCACGTAGGCGTGGATCACTCCTTCGCCGAAGTAGGTGGCGACCAGCCCGGCGGCCGCGGCGGCCACCGCGAGCCCCACCATGGCGAGCGCGATCAGGATCACCGTGCGCTGCCGGACGCCGTCCGGCGGATATAACCCCCGATCGAGCATCACCTTGATCAACAAGGGATTGCCGGCACCGGCGACACCCGCCGCGATCAGCGCGAACAAGCCGCTCGCCAGCCGGATCCGGTACCGGCGCAGCACGTCCCGGAGCCTGCCCGGCTGTTGCCGCATCCGAGATCAGCCCCGGTTGACCCGCAGCAGCAGCACCGAGCGGGCGGGCAGTGTCTGCGGCCGGCCGGCCCGAGCCGGCCGGCTTGCCGCCGGCGCCCCGGCCGGCTGGGTGGTGTCGATGACCACCTGATAGCTGGCTGCCCACGGCCTGCCGGGCAGCGCGAAGTCCACCGGGTCGTCCCCGGAGTGCAGCAGCAGCAGGTACGACTCGTCGGTGATCGAGCGGCCCCGGGCGTCCCGGTGCCGCAGGCCGTGCCCGTCCAGGTACATGCCGATGGTGCGCAGCTTGCTGTCGAACCAGTCCTGCTCGGTGAGCTCCCGGCCCTCCGGGTGGAACCAGGCCAGGTCCTTGCGGCCGCCGGCCACCGGCCGTCCCTCGAAGAAGGCCCGCTGGCGCAGCACCGGCGACTCCCGGCGCAGCGCGATCAGCCGCCGGGTCAGCGCCAGCAGGTCGTCCGACTGCGCGGTGTCGGCCCAGTCCAGCCAGGATGTCGGGTTGTCCTGCGGGTAGGCGTTGTTGGTGCCGTGCTGGGTCCGGAACCGCTCGTCGCCGGCCGCCAGCATCGGCGCGCCGGTGGACAGCAGCAGCGTGGTGAGCAGGCTGCGCACCTGGCGCAGCCGCAGCAGGTTGACCTCCTGGTCGTCCGTCTCGCCCTCGACGCCGAAGTTGACCGAGCGGTTGTCGTCGGTGCCGTCGGCGTTGTGCTCGCCGTTGGCCTCGTTGTGCTTGTGCCGGTAGGTCGCCAGGTCCCGCAGGGTGAACCCGTCGTGCGCGGTGACGAAGTTGATCGAGGCGAACGGCAGCCGGCCGTCGTCGGCGTACAGGTCGGACGAGCCGGTCAGCCGGTAGGCCAGGTCGCGTACCCCGCCGGTGCCGTCGGACCAGAAGTCGCGGACGGTGTCGCGGTACTTGCCGTTCCACTCCGTCCACAGCGGCGGGAACTCGCCGACCTGGTAGCCGCCGTCGCCGACGTCCCAGGGCTCGGCGATCAGCTTGACCTGGCTGATCACCGGATCCTGGTGGATGGTGTCGAAGAACGAGGACAGCTTGTCCACGTCGTGCAGCGAGCGGGCCAGCGCGGAGGCCAGGTCGAACCGGAAGCCGTCGACGTGCATCACGGTGACCCAGTACCGCAACGAGTCCATCACCAGCTGCAGCACCGCCGGGGTGCGTACGTCCAGGGTGTTGCCGCAGCCGGTGTAGTCGACGTAGCGCGACTGGTCGTGCGGGCTCAGCCGGTAGTAGCCGGCGTTGTCGATGCCGCGGAAGGACAGGATCGGGCCGTTCGGCGGTCCCTCCCCGGTGTGGTTGTAGACGACGTCCAGGATCACCTCGATGCCGGCCGCGTGCAGCGCCCGCACCATGGCCTTGAACTCCCGCACCTGGTTGCCGCCGAGCCGGCCGGTGTGGGTGGCGTAGGCCGCGTGCGGGGCGAAGAAGCCGATCGAGTTGTAGCCCCAGTAGTTCTTCAGGCCGCGCCGCTGCAGCGCCGGCTCGTGCACGAAGTGGTGGATCGGCAGCAGCTCGACCGCGGTGACGCCCAGCTCCTTGAGGTAGGAGATGGCCGCCGGGTGGGCCAGCCCGGCGTAGGTGCCGCGCAGATCGGCCGGGATGTCCGGATGCTGTGCGGTGAAGCCCTTCACGTGCAGCTCGTAGATGACGGTGTCTTCCCACGGCGTGTTCGGCCGGCGGTCGTTCCCCCAGGGGAAGCCCTCGTCGAGCACCACCACCGAGCGCGGCACGTACGGGGCGGAGTCGAGGTCGTTGTCGCCGTAGCAGGCCGGATCGTCGACGAAGTCACCCTCGACGGCTCGCGCGTACGGGTCGATCAGCAGCTTGGACGGGGTGTACCAGCGGCCGCGCGCCGGATCGTGCGGGCCGTCGATCCGGTAGCCGTAGCGCTGGCCGGGGTTGATGCCCGGCAGGTAGCCGTGCCAGATGTGGAAGCTCTGCTCGGCCAGATCCACCCGGTGCTCGGTGCCGGCCGGGTCGAACAGGCAGACCTGCACCCGGCTGGCCCGCGGTGACCAGATGCTGAAGTTGGTGCCTTCGCCGTCCCAGGCCGCGCCGAGCGGGAACGGCCGCCCCGGCCAGGCGATCAGCGGGCGGCCGGGATCGGTAGCACCGGCCTCGTCCGACCCGAGTCGGTAGGCCAGGCTACGGGTCAGATCCGATGCTGGTTCCATCGCCTGTGCACCCTACGCGAGGGTATCCGGTCGGTGGAGCCACCGGCAGTAGCCGGAATTGCCCGGCAGACACGTCCGGTATGTGCCGCTGCCGGGCTCGTCGGCGCGGCGGCCTCGGCAAACCCTGCCCGAGCTGGGCCGTGGTGTTGGATAGGGGTGTGGTGGCTCCCGACTTCGAGATCGACCCGGACGCGATCCTGCAGTTCCGGCAAGTGACCGTGCGCCGGGACGAGAAGCTGCTGGTGGCCGAGATCGACTGGGTCGTCGAGGAGGACGAGCGCTGGGTCATCCTGGGCCCGAACGGGGCCGGCAAGACCACCCTGCTGCAGCTGGCGGCCACCACCATGCACGCCACCTCCGGCGTGGTGGGCGTACTGGGCGAGCGGCTGGGCCGGGTGGACGTGTTCGAGCTGCGGCCCCGGATCGGGCTGACCTCGGCGGCGCTGGCCCAGCGGATCCCGGGCGGCGAGCTGGTCACCGACGTGGTGGTGTCGGCCGGCTACGCGGTGCTCGGACGCTGGCGGGAGGCCTACGGCCGGCTGGACGTGCGCCGGGCCAAGGCGTTGCTGCGCCGGTTCGGGGTGGCCGAGTTGGCCGACCGGCGGTACGGCACGCTGAGCGAGGGCGAGCGCAAGCGGGTGCAGATCGCCCGGGCGCTGATGACCGATCCGGAGCTGCTGCTGCTGGACGAGCCGGCCGCCGGCATGGACCTGGGTGGCCGGGAGGATCTGCTGCGCCGGCTGGCCAACCTGGCGGCCGACCCGGACGCGCCGACCATGGTGCTGGTCACCCATCACGTGGAGGAGATCCCGCGCGGGATGACGCACGCGATGCTGCTGCGGGACGGCCGGGTGGTCGCACAAGGACTGATCTCGCAGGTGCTCACCTCGGAGAACCTGACTGCCACCTTCGGGATACCGCTGGTGGTGGAACGGGACGGCGGCCGGTACCACGCCCGGGCGATCTAGCGATGCCGGCCGGCCGCACCGCCTCCGGCTCATCCCCACTCGAAGTTGCGCAGCCACTCGTAACTCTGCATCGGGTCACGTCCTCCCAAGCTCGACGATCGCCTCAAGTCGGGCAGAACGGCTCATTGTGCGAGTGGCCCGAGCGGATTGTCTAGGCTTTGCAACCATGACTGACTTCGTCAAGCTCGACGTCTCCGACGGGGTGGCCACGGTCACCGTCGACCGGCCGCCGGTGAACGCGCTGAACAGCGAGGTGCAGGACGAGCTGCGCCAGGTCGCGGCCGACTGCGCCCGGCGGCCGGACGTCCGGGCGGTGATCCTCTGGGGCAACCAGAAGGTGTTCGTGGCCGGCGCGGACGTCAAGGAGTTCGCCCGGATGTCGCCGCAGGACATGATGCGCGGCGCGGCGGCGCTGTCCGGTGCGCTGGACGCGATCGCCCAGCTGCCGCAGCCGGTGATCGCGGCGGTGACCGGCTACGCGCTGGGCGGCGGCTGCGAGCTGGCGCTCGCCGCCGACTTCCGGGTCAGCGCGGCGGACGCCAAGTGGGGCCAGCCGGAGATGCTGCTGGGCGTCATCCCGGGGGCCGGCGGCACCCAGCGGCTGCCTCGGCTGATCGGCCCGGCGAAGGCCAAGGACCTCATCTTCACCGGCCGGTTCGTCGACGCGGCCGAGGCACTGCAGATCGGCCTGGTGGACGTGGTGGTGCCGGCCGAGCAGGTGTTGCCGACCGCGCAGGCGATGGCGGCCAAGTTCGCAGGAGGCCCGGCGCTGGCGCTGCGAGCCGCCAAGGCCGCCATCGACCAGGGCCTCGGCATGGACCTGGCCAGTGGGTTGAGGCTGGAATCCCATTTGTTCGCAAGCCTGTTCGCCACCGAGGACAAGCAGCGCGGGATGGCCTCGTTCATCGAGCAGGGGCCGGGCAAGGCCGAATTCGTCGGCAACTGAATCGAGATACCACTGTCATGCATCGCGGCTACCCCACCGTCCTGTTCGACCTGGACGGGACGCTGAGCGAGTCGGCGCCCGGCATCCTCGGCTCGCTGCGGCACGCCTTCGCCGAGGTCGGGGTGCCCTGGGTGGACGACGCGACCGCCCGCTCGCTGCTCGGCCCGCCGTTCTCGCACTCGCTGCCGCCGCTGGTCGGGGAGCAGAACGTGGCCGCCGTGGTCGCGTCCTACCGGCGGCACTACGTCGAGCAGGGCGCGCTGCTGCACACCCGGCGTTACGACGGCATCCTCGAACTGGTTTCCACCTTGTACGAAAGCGGAATCCGGCTTGCGGTGGCGACCAGCAAGCCGGAGCCGCACGCGATCCGGATCGTGCGGCACCTGCAGCTGGCCGAGTACTTCCAGACGATCGGCGGCGACACGGTGGACGGCCGCCGCGACTCCAAGGCGCAGGTGATCGGTGAGGTGCTGCTCCGGCTGGGCGATCCGGCGCCGGAGTCGGTGCTGATGGTCGGCGACCGCAGCCACGACGTGCTGGGCGCGGCCGCGCACGGGCTCGGCTGCGCCGGCGCGCTCTGGGGCTACGGCACCCGGGCGGAGTTGGAGAACGCCGGGGCGCTGGAGCTGTGCGCCGTGCCGTCCGAGGTGCTGGAGCTGGTGCTGCCGCCGGCCGCCGAGCAGGCCGGCTAGCGTTACAGCACCACCCGGCCGATGGCCGGACAGGTGAGCGAGCCGAGCCAGAGCATCCCGTCGTGCTCGCGCACCCCGCTGCACATGTACAGCTCGGTGCCGGGCTGCTGCAGGTCGTGCACCAGCCGGCCGTCGGCGTCGAACGCCTGGGCGAACACGGTGCGGCCCTCCCGCGGCAGCAGCGCGTCCGGCAGTGCCCAGGCCAGCTTGCGCAGGGCCGGATGCCGCGGCGCGAGCAGATCCAGCATCCGGTTGCGGGCAGCCGGCAGCCCCACCCAGAACAGCCCGTCGCTGCCGCGCGCCAGATTGTCCGGAAAACCAGGCAGGTTCTGTACGAACGGCTCCAGCTCGCCCTGCCGCGGGCCGGTCAGCCAGAGCCGGTCGAGTGAGTAGCTGCCGGTCTGGGCGAAGAGCAGGAACGATTCGTCGGCGGCCAGCGCCACCCCGTTCGGGAAATGCAGCCCGTCGGCCAGCGTCTCGACGGCTCCGTCGGGGGAGTGGCGCAGCAGCCGGCCGGTGCCGGCGTGCTCCAGCAGATCCCCCTTGTACTCGGGCTGGCCGAAGTGCCGGGAGCTGTCGGTGAAGTAGATCGTGCCGTCGGCAGCCACCGCGGCGTTGTTGCAGAACCGCAGCCCGGGCACCAGCACCTCGACCCGGGCCTGCTCGGGGTGCTGCTCGTCCGGCCAGACCCGCAGCAGTCCGCGCCGGGCGTCGCAGACCACCAGCCCGCCGGCCGGGTGGAGTTCCAGGCCCAGGCCACGACCGCCGGTGTCGGCCACCGTGGCGATCCGGTGGCCGTCCGGCGACACGCGGAGGATCCGGCCGTCGTCCACCGCGGTCAGTACGTGCGAGTCGGCGTCGACCAGCACGTCCTCGCTGCCGGTGCCCGGCAGCCGGATCACCGTCAGCCGGAAGTCCCGGTCGCCGCGCCGCCGCCGGGCGCGGTCGTCCGGCCGGGGCGGTTGCCAGCGGACCGGCCGGAGCGCGGTGTGCCGGGTCATATCGACTCCCGTCTGGCGCGTGTACGACAATGCAGGGCAGCGTGCCGTGGCTCTGCGTACCACGCCTGGTGACCGGGAACACCCCGCCGCCACGAGTATCGCGGATGCTACTGACGGGTAACATCTTCGGTATCGCGGCGCTGGCGCCGGCCATTGCCGGTTGCCACCGACACAGTTAGGACGAACGCACACGCCATGAACATCGTTGTTCTCATGAAGCAGGTGCCCGACACCTACGCCGAGCGCAAACTGAATCCGGCGGACAACACCCTGGACCGCGACGCCGCCGACGCGGTGATCAACGAGATCGACGAGTACGCCATCGAGGAGGGCCTGCGGCTGAAGGAGGCGCACGGTGGCGAGGTGACCATCCTGACGATGGGTCCCGACCGAGCAGGAGAGTCGATCCGCAAGGCGCTGTCGATGGGGGCGGACGCCGGGGTGCACGTCAGCGACCCGGCGCTGCACGGCTCGTGCGCCATGACCACCGCGAAGGTGCTGGCCAAGGCCCTCGGCACGCTGGAGTACGACCTGGTGATCGCCGGCCTGGAGGCCACCGACTCCCGGCTGTCGGTGGTGCCGGCGCTGGTCGCCGAGGCCGCCGGCCTGCCGCAGCTCACCGGCGCCCGCAAGGTCAGCCTGGACGGCAACACGCTGACCATCGAGCGGGTCACCGAATCCGGCTACGACGTGATCAGCGCGGCCACCCCGGCGGTGCTGAGTGTGGTGGAGAAGATCAACGACCCGCGCTATCCGTCCTTCAAGGGCATCATGGCCGCCAAGTCCAAGCCGGTGAAGACGCTGAGCCTGGCCGACCTGGGCATCGCCGAGGACGAGGTCGGTCTCGCCGCCGCCAGCACCGTGGTGTCAGGGTTCGAGGAGGCACCGCCGCGCAGCGCCGGCACCGTGGTCAAGGACGAAGGGTCCG
>DASUAC010000488.1:0-5149 GCA_035763985.1 Jatrophihabitans sp.
TCTACATCGCCGACGAGGTGATGTGCGGGTTCGGACGGACCGGCAAGTGGTTCGCGTTCGAGCATTACGGCGTCACCCCGGACCTGGTCACCTTCGCCAAGGGGGTCAACTCCGGCTACGTCCCGCTCGGCGGGGTGATCGTCAGCGAGCCGATCTGCCAGACCTTCGCCCAGCGGCCGTTCCCCGGCGGGCTGACCTACTCCGGGCACCCGCTGGCCTGTGCCGCGGCGGTGGCCAGCATGACCGCGATGGCTGAAGAAGGCATCGTGGACAACGCCGCCCGGATCGGCGAGCAGGTGCTCGGGCCCGGCCTGCGGGAGCTGGCCGAACGGCACCAGCTGATCGGCGAGGTCCGCGGCCTGGGGGTGTTCTGGGCGCTGGAACTGGTCACCGACCGGGCCGGCAAGCAGCCGCTGGCACCGTACGGCGGCACCTCGGCGGCGATGGCCGAACTGGTCGGCGCGCTCAAGGCGAACGGGGTGCTGCCGTTCACCAACTACCACCGGCTGCACGTCGTGCCACCGTGCACGGTGACCGAGGCGGAGGTGCTCCAGGGGCTGGCCGCCATCGACAAGGCGCTGGCCGCGGTGGCACATCACTACACCGGCTGAGTCCGGCGTGCGCTGAAGGTTTCGGTGAGAACCGGCTGAGCCGGAGAGTCCGTTCAAAGCAGTGTCTGAAACAGTTCGTCGGCGCTCGAGCGGCCTGCCCGAGCTATGAGGAGGGTGAGTGGCGGCGCATCATCTGAGCTGGCTGGAGGCCGGCGTGGTCGGCGCGATGCAGGGCGTGTCCGAGCTGTTCCCGGTTTCCAGCCTCGGCCACAGCGTGCTGTTGCCGGCGGTGGTGGGCGGCTCCTGGGCCCGGGATCTGAACGTCGCGTCCAGCGAGTCGCCCTACCTGGCGTTCATCGTGGGCCTGCACGTGGCCACCGCCATCGCGCTGATCATCTACTTCTGGCGCGACTGGGTACGCATCATCCGCGGCCTGATCAGCTCGATCGGGCATCGGCAGGTACGCACCGCCGACGAGCGGCTGGCCTGGCTGCTGGTGCTGGCCACCATCCCGGTCGGGCTGGTCGGCCTGCTGCTCGAGCACTGGCTGCGTACCCACCTGGGCCGGCCGGTGCCGGCGGCGATCTTCCTGATCGTCAACGGCATCGTGCTGTTCGCCGCCGAGCAGTTCCGTCAGGGCGACCCGAACGTCAACCAGGCCTACGTGGACGAGCGGATCACCGGCCCGGTCTCGGACGCCCGGATCGCCCGGCTGCCGGTGGTACCCGCGGTGCTGATCGGCTCGGCGCAGATCCTGGCGCTGGCGCCGGGCATCTCACGCTCCGGCATCACCATGGTGGCCGGCATGCTGCGTGGGCTGAGCCGGGAGGACGCCGCCCGGTTCTCGTTCCTGCTCGCCACCCCGGTGATCCTGGCCGCCGGCGTGCTCAAGCTTCCGGACCTGACCGGCCCGCTCGGCGAGGGGATCCGCGCCCAGGCGATCTTCGGCGCGGTGCTGTCCGGCATCGGCGCGTACGTCTCCGTCCGGTTCCTGACCCGCTATCTGTCGGTACGCTCGCTGCGGCCGTTCGGCGTCTATTGCATCGTGGCCGGAGCGGCTAGCTTGGTGTGGTTCGCGGTTCGCTGAACGTGTTCGCCCCGGGAGACGACATGACCCTGCTGCGGTGGCTGGCCAGGCTGGTGATCCTGGCGCTGATCATCGGCCTGGTGGCCGAGCTGGTCTCCGGCATCCACGTGCACGGCGGCTTCTGGGCGCTGCTGTGGATCTCGGTGATCTTCTCGCTGGTCAACGCCATCCTGGGTCCGCTGTTCAAGCTGCTCAGCCTGCCGCTGATCGTGCTCACCCTCGGGCTGTTCCTGCTGGTGGTGAACGCGGCGCTGCTCGGCATCACCGCGGCGCTGTCCAGCCATCTGGACGTCGACGGCTTCGGCGCGGCGGTGCTCGGCGGCCTGCTCATCGCCATCTTCAGCTGGCTGGCCGAGATGGTGTTTCCGACCAGGCGCAAACCGTTCGAGGAGCGCTGGGGACGTCGCCGCTTGCGGCTCAGCCGCGACTAGCGTCCGCCGTCCGGCGTCGCCAGCGGAAGCAGCCCGCGCAGGGTGGGCACGCCGTGGACGTTGACCATCGCGGGGATGGCGAGGCCGTCATCCACCAGCCGGCGAGCGGTGGGAAGCACCAGGGTGGCGCTGATGCCGAATTGGCGAGCGAAGTCTCCGATGGTGATCGGCCGGGTACCGGCGGGCGCGCTGGCGAGTATTTGCAGGATGTGGCGATCGAGGTTCACGAGGTTGCTCTTCCGTCGGCCCACGGCCCGGTCCGGTCGGTGGCCGACGGGACGCGCAGGGCAAGTCATTGTTCGAGCGGTACGGCCACCGCACGTCCCGCTCTGCTGTCTGGTCGCGGCGGCCGATCAGCCGGTTCAGTAGGCGTCACCGGCGCTGTCCGGCCCGGCCCGGTGCATGCGCTTCGGCAGGCATCGGGTGTCGCGGCCCGTCGGCAGGCGGCGGCTGTCACGTGGGGTCCGGACGCGCCTGATGATCACTCGGGTGGACTGTGCCGGGTCTGGGGTGGCGATGAGGGTGACGGCCATGGCGGGCCCCGATCCGGCCGGCTGAACGGCCTGGAGGTGATTCGTCAGCAGCCGAAACCGGCGTCGGATGGTCGGCGTGCGAAGTACTGCTGACGACCCGACGCTACACCCCGCCCGGCTTGCGGGATACCCGCCGGTTGCACCGTTGTCGGGTCAGTCGGGCAGCCGCTCGCGCAGGTGGTCGGTGGCCTCCCGCAGGTGCTCGGTGGCCGAGCGCAGCGAGCCGGCGGCCGAGTGCTTGACCGCGTGGCCGGCCGTGGAGGCCGACTGCTTCAACGTGCCGGTGGTCTCCCGCAGCGAGCCCGCGGTCGAGCCGCGCAGCGCGTCGGTGACGTCGTGCAGCGCGTCCGAGGCCAGGTGGCGTACCGCGCCGGATGCCGAGTACAGCGCCAGTTCGGCGTCCCGGCGCAGGTCGCCGGCGGCGTGGCTGATCGCCTGCGGCGCGTGCTGGGCCCGCCAGGCCAGCGACGGCCGGCCCTCGGTGTCCACGGTGGCCAGCAGCAGGCCGCCGACCAGGCCGGCGTTCTTGAGCAGCTGCACCTGGTGCTGCTTGCGCTTGGCCGGGTCGGACTCCTCCCAGAACCGGTGCCTGGCCGCGGTGGTCGGCACCAGGCTGGCGATCAGCGCGGCGGCCGAGAGCCGGGGGAACTTGCCGAGCGCGAACAGGGTGCCGGCCACGATCTTGATGCCGGCGTCGATCTTCACCACCTGCTCGGTGTTGCGCAGCTGTGGCACCGCCTCCACCAGCGGGCTGACCACCTTCTCCGCCTGCGGCACTCGAGGACCGGGGTTGCGCAGGGTGTCGATGCCGCCGGAGATGAAGCTGGCGGCCAACAGCGGGCGGGCAATCCTTCGCACAAGACTCATGCCTCCATTCTGCCCGGCCGGACGGCGACGATTCGTCCGGGCAGAATGAGCCGGTGACCAACTGCCCGTGCGGGTACGGCGAGCCGTACTCCTCCTGCTGCGGTCGCTACCACCGGGGTGCGCAGCCGCCGACCGCCGAGGCGCTGATGCGGGCCCGCTATTCGGCGTTCGCGCTCGGTGACGAGCGGTTCCTCCGCGACACCTGGCATGCCGGCACCCGGCCGTCCGGCCCGCTGCTCGATGAGGCGGTGACCTGGACCGGGCTGGCGGTCACCGGCCGGGACGGCGGCGGGCTGCTGGAGCCGACCGGCACGGTGGAGTTCACCGCCCGGTACCGGCGGCCGGACGGCAGCACCGGGCGGCTCCGCGAGCGCAGCCGGTTCGTCCGGGAGCACGGCGGCTGGCGTTACCTGGGGCCGGATTGAGCGCATCCGCACCTGCCGGGGTCGCTATCCCGAGCGCAGGACGTACCGTGCTAGGCGTGGCGAGGTTCCGAGCGCTGCGGCTGCTGCACCCGAAGTGGCTGCCGCTGCACCTGTTCACCGTCGCGGCCTGTGTCGCGATGGTGCTGCTCGGCCGCTGGCAGTGGGGGGTGGCGCACCGGCACCACGGCGACATCCGCTACTACGCCTATGCCTTCCAGTGGTGGGCGTTCACCGCGTTCGCGCTGGTGATGTGGGGCCGGATCGTGCTCGACTACCTGCACCGGCCGGCAGCCGGGGCAGGACCCACCCGGTTGACCGAGCCCACCGAGCCGTCCGGCTATCTTGCCTATCGGCCGCCGTCGGATCCGCAACCCGACGACGACCCGGAGCGAGCCCGGTTCAATGCCTACCTCGCCGAGTTGAACGCGCGGGGTTCGGCCGCGCAGAGGTCCGGCCAGGCCGGTGCGAAAGGGGACGAGTGAACAGTCAGCGTGGCCTGACCGGGGCGTTCTGGCGCTACCGGATCATGGCCTTCACCACCGGGACGCTGCTCGTCGTGCTGGTGTTCGTGGGAATCCCGATCCAGGTGTGGGGTCACAACAACACGCTGGAGGCGATCGTCGGCACCGCGCACGGCTTCCTGTTCATGGTGTACCTGGTGACCGCGCTGGACATCGGCGCACGGCTCGGCTGGCTGCGCCGGAGCTGGCTGAAGCTGGGCCTGGTGATGCTGGCCGGCACCGTCCCGTTCGCCTCGTTCTACGCCGAGCACCGGGTGCGCGGGGAGTACCTGGCCAAGCTGCGGGCGAAGGCCGAATCCGCGGCGGTCGGTTAGGTAGATCAGGTCGGTTAGGTAGATCAGCTGGTGCGGCGCTGCCGCGGTGCGCCGAGGCCGGCCACCAGCGCGTCCCGGGCGCGAGCCACCCGGGACCGGATGGTGCCGACCGGGCAGCCCGCCACGCCGGCCGCCTCCGGGTAGGACAGCCCGAGCACCTGGGTGAGCACGAACGCCTCCCGGTAGCTGGGGCCGAGCGAGTCCAGCAGGATCCGCAGGCTGACCGTGTCGGCCGGGTCCGGGCTCGCTCCGGCCGCCTCGAGTTCGGCCACCGGGCTGACCGGACGGCGGCCGCGGATGGCGTCCGCGCACACCCGGCGGGCGATCGAGAGCAGCCAGGTACGCGCGCTGGACCGGCCGGCGAACCGGTGCAGCGCGCCGAACGCCCGGGCGTAGGTCTCCTGGGTGAGGTCGTCGGCG
>DASUAC010000489.1:0-5740 GCA_035763985.1 Jatrophihabitans sp.
GGCGCCAGCTCCTACACCTGGGTGGCGGCGGCGGTCGGCTCGAACACCGCGGCTGGCTATCAGTTGGCCACCGGGCTCCCGGTGATGCCGATCGGCGGCTTCAACGGCAGCGACCCGTCCCCGACCCTGGCGCAGTTCCAGGCCTACGTCGCGGCCGGCAAGATCCACTACTTCATCGGCGGCGGTGGCTTCGGTGGCGGTGGCTTCGGCGGCGGTGCCCTCGGCGGTGGCTTCGGCGGCGGTGGCCTCGGCGGTCAGCAGGCCGACAGCAACAGCTCGTCCGCGATCGCCGGTTGGGTACAGAGCCACTTCAAGACGGTCAGCGTCGGCGGCATCACCCTGTACGACCTGACCCAGCCGACCAGCTGATCCCTGGTCCGCCATTGTGCGGCCCGAACCGACCCGGCCACCCTCCTGCCGTGTCGGTTCGGGCCGCACTATGTGTTTCCCGGGCCGCACTATGTGTTTCCCGCGGCGCACCATGCGTTTCCCGCGGCGCACCATGCATTTCCCGGCCCGCACCATGCATTTCCCGGCCCGCGCTATGCATTTCCCGAAGGCCAAACCGCCAAGCAAACCCACAGGGTTGCCACAAGGCCCCGCAAGCCGGGACGCCGAGAGTGGAGCCATGACCCCGCTCGCCCGTACCGATCCGGCCCTGGCCGGCAGCCCCGGCGTCCCCGTCCTCGATAGCAATGCCTTGCCCGGCAAGGTAAATGCCGATCACCCGGCCGAGCGGGTGGTGCTCGACGTGACCGTCCCGGTCTACGACGAGGAGCGCGACCTCGCCGGCTGCGTGCGCCGGCTGCATCGGCACCTGACCGAACAGCTGCCGTACCGCTGCACGATCACCATCGCCGACAACGCCAGCACCGACGCCACCCCGCGGATCGCTCGAGCGCTGGCCGCGGAGTTGCCCGACGTCCGCTACCTGCGGCTGGAGCAGAAGGGCCGCGGCCGGGCGCTCAGCGCGGTCTGGCAGTCCTCGGCCGCCGACGTGGTGGCATACCTGGACGTGGACATGTCCACCGACCTCAACGCGCTGCTGCCGCTGGTCGCACCGCTGATCTCGGGGCATTCCGATCTGGCCATCGGCTCCCGGCTGTCCCGGCACAGCCGGGTGGTGCGCGGCACCAAGCGCGAGCTGATCTCCCGCTGCTACAACCTGTTGCTGCGCAGCACCCTGCTCACCCGGTTCTCCGATGCGCAATGTGGTTTCAAGGCATTGCGTACCGAGGTCGCCCGCAAGCTGCTGCCGTTGGTCGAGGACACCGGCTGGTTCTTCGACACCGAGCTGCTGGTGCTGGCCGAACGAGCCGGCCTGCGCATCCACGAGGTGCCGGTGGACTGGGTGGACGATCCGGATTCCCGGGTGGACATCATGGCTACCGCGCTGGCCGACCTCAGAGGGGTGGCCCGGGTCGGCCGGGCGCTGGCCACCGGCCGGTTGCCGCTGGCCGAGATCCGCGCGCAGCTCGGCCGGCATCCGCTGACCCCGAGCACGCCGGACGTGCCGGCCGGCCTGTTCCGGCAACTGGTTCGGTTCGCCGCGATCGGGCTGCTCAGCACCGCCGCGTACCTGCTGCTGTTCCTGCTCGCCCATCCCGCGTTCGGCGCGCAGGGCGCCAACCTGTTCGCGCTGCTGGTCACCGCGCTGGCCAACACCGCCGCCAACCGCCGGCTCACCTTCGGCATCTCCGGACGGCGGCACTACGGCCGGCACCAACTGCAGGGCCTGGTCGTGTTCGTCCTCGGGCTGGCGCTGACCAGCGGGTCGCTGGCCGCGCTGCATGCGGCCGAACCCACCCCGCACCGGATGCTCGAACTGGCCGTACTCATCGGGGCGAACCTGGTGGCGACCGCGTTGCGCTTCGTGCTGCTGCGCGGCTGGGTGTTCGGCGACAGGCCGGGCAGCCGGCCGGCCGAGACGCCTGCCTGACCGACGCCGCCACCCGGCAACAGACCCCTAGTAGACCCAGCTCCGCGGCACCCCGAGCATGTCTGCGATGTCACGGCAGGCCACGTCGTAGAACGTCTCGGCAGCCGGCTTGACGAAGGCATCGTTGTAGACCGAGAGGAAGGCCGCGGGCGGGAACACCACGCCGGCACCCTTCAGGGTCCCGTTCAGCTGCCGGTACTGGTCGCCGCTGGTGACGTCGTCGTAGGCCTGGGACAGCACGATCGGTGCGGTGATCACCGCGCCGGCCGTGCCGAGCAACCGGCCCCCGGATACCAGCCGGGGCGCCGTCTCCAAGGCTCCGACGATCATCATGCCGCCGCCCGCGACCTGCATGCCGCCCCCGGTGTAGCCCAGCGTCGAACGCCAGGACGTGTCGTCGTGGGCCGCGCCCCAGATGCTCAGGCCGCCGCCGACGACGTTGAGCCCGCCCATGCCGCTGCCGTACGAGCGGTTGGTCGGCAGCTCGTAGATGGCCTGGATCGAGTCCGGGTCGAGCGTGGCAAGGTCGTTGTGCGTGCCCACCGAGGAGCTGATCGCCGCGTCCCGGACGGCGAGCCGGGACGCCTCGCCCCAGATCGCGTTGTATTCGTCGACCGGCAGGTTGCCGGTCGGGATGCCCAGCCGTGCCCGCAGTGCGTTCTCGGCGGCATCGGCCGGCGCGTAGTAGACGGTGTCCTTGATCATGTACCCGTCGGCGGCCTGCGCCGATGCCCGCGCGGTCGCACCGGAATACAGATTGAGCGGTCCCTGAAGGGGATTGCCGGCCGCATCCCGGGGCAGGTAGGCATAGCGGATCCCGGCCGCCGTCACATTGACCCCCAGCGAGGCCACCGAGTAGCCGGACAGCGCCGAGTCCTGCGTCGTCGATCCGGCCGGACTCGAGCTCATCGAGCTGCTGTTCGGTGCCGCCGCGGAGAAGAGCACGGGCTCCCCCGGGTCGGCCAGGCAGGCCTGGGCCGCGTCCTCCCGCGGCGTGGTGAGCGAATCGTCCACGCAGCACTGCTGGCTCGGGTCGCAGTCCGTGCCGGACGGGTCGACGAAGCCGACCGGGTTGCCGCGCGCGTAGGCGAACCGGTTCGGGCCGTCGACCAGGCCCTGCGGATCCGGGCTGATCCAGCGGCCCAGCCACGGCGCCAGGTACCGCGCGCCGTGATAGTTGAACCCGCTCTCGTCGTCGCGTTCCTGCCCGCAGAACCGGTAGCGCTTGGGTGGGTGCAGCCGGCGCCGGGCCGCCCGGTAGGCCGAACTGCCGTACGGGGTGAACTCCTCGTAGGTGATGGTGCGCGCCCGCTCGTCCAGCTCCAGCGCCACCGAGGCGAGGTGGTCGGCGTACTGGTAGCGAACCACCCTGGGCAACGTGCCGTCGTCGACCTCGCCCCGGGTCTCGATGATCGCCACCCGCTGCCGGGCGTCCATGACGTGCAGGCTCTCCCGGACCAGCCCGGCCCGTTTTCCGCTGTGGCGTCGATAGATCTCCAGCCCGCCCAGGTAGATCCGTTCCTCCCGGACCGTGCCGCCGCGCCGGGTCACCTTGCGGACCCGCGCCCCGCCGGCATCGTAGCTGTAGAAGGTCCGTTCGGCCGGGCCGTCGGCGCGCTGCCGCTGCACCGCACGCAGCCGGTTGCGGTAGTCCCAGGACAGCAGGTGCAGATGCGGCATCCGGACGGTGTTGCCGTTGGCGTCGGACTCAAGGTGCTCGGCCGGCCCGTCCCCGACGCTCGTGCCGGTCAGCCGGTTGCTGTCCGGCCCCACCTCGAACCGGCGGGTCCAGCCGCCGTGGTGCCGGTCCCGGCTGCGGTGCGTCAGCTCGAGCAGGTTGCCGACCGGGTCGTAGACGTAGCACTGCTCGTACCGGGCCACGGCCTTCGCGTCGGCCGGCGTGTTGTGCGGTCCGGTCGGGTGGTCGGGGTGGTCGGCGTGGCCCACCAGCTCCCGCCCGGTCGCCCGCACCAGCCGGTAGACGGCGTCGTAGGTGTAGTCGGCGCTCGGATCCACCCGCTGGTTGCGGAAGAACACCGGGTCCTGCGCGCGGTCCTCGATGTGCGTGATGTTGGCGATCGCATCGTAGGTGTAACGCAGATCCTGGACGTACCCGGAGCCGCGCCGGGTGCACAGCCGCACCGTCCGGAAGGTCAGCGGATCGTACCGGTAACGGGTAACCGTCCCGTTGCCGTGGTGCACGGCGGTCCGCTGGCTGCGTGCGTCATAGCTGATCGACGACACCAGCGTCGTCCAGGACCCGTCGTCCTCGGGCCGGCCGGCGAGCTGCGCCTCGACCCGGCAGAGCAATTGGCTGTCGTTGAAGGAGTAACGCAGCACCGACCCCGGCCGGTCGGGCAGGCCGGGCGCGGTCACCAGCACCGGACGGTCGAAGGCGTCGTACTCGGTGGTGGTCAGCCAGCGCTCCGGCTCGAGCGCGGGTGCGCCGGACCAGTCCACGATATCGGCGTAGCCGGCCGCCAGTGCCCGGGACGAGGCGGTGACATTGCCCTTGAAGTCGACCGATTCGGTGCACAGCACGCCCGCCTGGTCGCGCTGCCGGTACAGCCGGTGCCGCAGGTTTCGCTCGGCCGCGTCGGGCAGTTCCTCGCCGTATGTCAGCCGCTCGGTCAGCACCACCGCGCCGGGACGATCCGGGTCCGCGCCGGTGACGTACACGGCGACCGGACGGCGCAGCCGGTCGTAGTCGTTGCGCACGTCCAGCCCCCGGCCGTCCCACACCCGCAGCGGATTGCCCAGGCAGTCCGGCAGGATCCAGCGTTCACCGGCATCGCCGCTGACCTCGCGCACCCGCTGCCCGACCAGGTCGTAGTCGACGCGCAGGCATACCCGCCCCGCGGGATCCGGGTGCTCGGCCGCGTCGCGCAGCACCCGCAGGTTGCCCTCGACGTCGCGTTCGCCGCGGGTGGTGAACAGCACCGGCCGCTGCCCGGCCCAGCCGTTGTGGGCGATCGCCACCAGCTCCCGGCCGAGCGGGTCGAGCACGCTGCGGCCCGGGGTGGCGGCGTGCCGGGACGCCTTGGCGGCCGCCTGCTGATCGAACCGGCCGCGTTCGCCGTGCACCCGCTGGTCGTACCAGGTGCGCCACGCCGGCTGCGTGCCGAGCCACCCGGCCAGGTAGCCGCATACGTCCGGGTCGGTACGCGGGTCGAGCAGCACCGTGTCCTGGGCGTCCCAGGTGGTCTGCTCCCAGGGACCGATGATGACCTTCTCGAAGGTGCCATCCGGATGCAGGGTCGTCACCACCCGGCCGACCGGGTCGTAGCAGAGCAGTGCGCTGACCCCGGCCCGGCGTTCGTTCTCGAACGCGGGGGTCGAGGTGAAGAACGGCTCGAACCGGCGGATCGGGCGGGCCTTGTCGTCGAACACGGTCCAGCCGCTGCCGATCCAGCGTTCGCCGCGGTCCGCGTCCGGCTCGGCCTGCAGTTTCTTCTGCACCACCCGGCCGAAGCCGTCGGAGTAGGTGAGCTCGCACTGCACCCGGGTCTGCTCCCCGGCACCGAGCTCGTGCAGATGGGTCTGCCGGGCGATCGTGAGGCAACCGGCCGGCCCGTCGCCGCGCAGGAAGGCGAACCGGTCATAGACGGTACGGGTGCCGGCCGAGCCGAGCACCCCGGCCGCCGCGCCCAGCGGATCGGCCAGGATCCGCCGGACGGTGATCGGGTCGAGGTCGGGCACACACCCCTGCGCGCTGTCCCCCAGCTGCTCGGTCACCTTGCCCATCCGGACGGTGGCCACCACCTCCCCCATCGCGTCCAGGACGACCTGTGAGCGGTTGCC
>DASUAC010000490.1:0-6733 GCA_035763985.1 Jatrophihabitans sp.
GAGTCACTGCTCTAGCCGCAAATCTTGCGCACTGTGCGGCCTGAATCGACAGGATTTCCGCACCAGAGTGTGGGGTTCAGGCCGCACATCGCCTCCGTGGCCTCGGCGCGGCCTCCGGGCCGGCCTCCGCGGTTTCCGCGCGGAGAAGGTGAGTGCTGACTGGGAACCGGCTGGGAATCTCGTCCGTTCGCTGTACCGGCAGGCACAATTGACGATGCGTCCGCTACCACGTGGACGGCTCTGCCAGAGGCTAGGTACTCGAAAGGACGGGCAGGTGCTCTACGCGCTCGGCGTGCTCGCCTTCGCGGTCGGACTGCTGGCCTCGATCGCGCTGCACGAGATCGGCCACCTGGCGCCGGCCAAGAAGTTCGGCGTGCGGGTGACCCAGTACATGGTGGGCTTCGGGCCGACCATCTTCTCCCGCCGGCGCGGCGATACCGAGTACGGCATCAAGGCGATCCCGCTCGGCGGCTACATCCGGATGATCGGCATGGTGCCGCCGCGTACCGACGGCAAGCGGTCCCGCTGGCCGCGCCGGATGGGCGAGCTGGTGGAGGAGTTCCGGGCGACCAGCCGTACCGAGATCACCGCGGCCGACGAACATCGCCAGTTCTACCGGCTCACCCCGGGCAAGAAGATGATCATCATGCTCGGCGGCCCGACCATGAACCTGCTGATCTTCCTGCTGATCAGCGTGCTGCTGTACGGCATCGTCGGGCTGAAGGCGCCGACCACCACGGTGAGCACGGTGAGCGCCTGTGTGGTGCCGGCCACCGCGCAGGCCGACACCTGCCCGGCGCCGGGCAGCGCCGACTACCGGCCGGCGCCGGCGGCCGGGGTGCTGCAACCCGGCGACAAGATCACCGCCATCGACGGCACCCGGATCCGCAACTGGGACGACGCGGTGCACATCATCGAGGCTTCGGCGAACCGGTCGATCAGCCTGAGCGTGCTGCGGCACGGCCAGCCGGTCACCCTGCAGCTGACCCCGGTGCAGAACACCAAGTACGCCGACAGCAACGGCACCAAGACCAAGCAGGCCGGCTTCATCGGGATCAGCACCACCCAGACCTACCAGCCGCTGTCGGCGGGCCAGGTGACCAGCACCATCTGGCAGCAGATGGGCCTGGGCGTCCAAGCGATCAAGCAGTTCCCGGCCAAGATCGGCAGCCTGATCGGCACCGTATTCGAGGGCAAGCCACGCGACCAGTCCGGCGCGGTGGGCGTGGTCGGGCTGGGCCGGATCGGCGGCCAGATCGCCGACAGCCCACGGGTGGACGCGCTGGACAAGATATTCATCCTGCTCAGCCTGCTGGCCGGGGTGAACCTGCTGCTGTTCTTCCTGAACCTGCTGCCGCTGCTGCCGCTGGACGGCGGCCACGTGGCCGGGGCGATCGTGGAGGCGATCCGGCGCGGCATCGCCCGGCTGCGCCGGCGCGAGCACTTGATCTTCGTCGACGTGGCCCAGTTGGTCCCGGTGATGTACGTGGTGGCCGGCTTCCTGGTGGTGTTCTCCGCCCTCGTCATGTACGCCGATATCGTGAAGCCGATCTCGCTGCCCAACTAGCGCGAGGAGCACTCGCTGCCCGATGAGCGCTCGCGCGACAGGCAGACCCGATGAGCGCGAGCAGACCCGATGAGCGCTCGCGCGATGAGCGAAGGAGTCCAGTGAGTGAGCATCGCAGGGGCGTAGCCCCGAGGAGCGGAGCGAACGAGCGATGAGCGCTCGCGCGAAGAGCGAAGGAGTCCAGTGACCAAGCCCGAGGTGGAGTTCCCGTCCGGCGAGCCGACCGGCGAACTGCAGATCCGCGACCTGGTGACCGGCGACGGGCCGGTGGCCCAGGCCGGCCAGCAGGCGGTGGTGCATTACGTCGGGGTTGCGTACTCGACCGGCGAGGAGTTCGACGCCAGCTACAACCGCGGCACGCCGTTCACCTTCCCGCTCGGCGGTGGCCGGGTGATCGCCGGTTGGGACCAGGGCGTGCAGGGCATGCGGGTCGGCGGCCGGCGGGAGTTGATCATCCCCCCGCAGCTGGGCTACGGCGAGCGCGGCGCCGGCGGGGTGATCGCACCGGGCGAGACGTTGATCTTCGTGGTCGACCTGCTCGAGCTGCGCTGAGACGGCTCCACCTGCGCCGCCGGCTCAGCCTCGACCTGCGCCGCAGGCTAGGCCTCGACCTGCGCCGAGTGGCCGGCCGGTCCGGCCTACTCTGGTAAGCACACCGTTTACGTACCGCCGAAGTGGAAGGCAACCGTGAGCACATCGGTTTCGCTGGGCATGCCCGCCGGGCCACCGCCGGTCCTGGCCCCGCGCCGGAAATCGCGCAAGATCCAGGTCGGTTCGGTCGCGGTCGGCGGTGACGCGCCGATCTCGGTGCAGTCGATGACCACCACCCTGACCGCCGACGTGAACGCGACCCTGCAGCAGATCGCGCAGCTGACCGCGGCCGGCTGCGACATCGTCCGGGTCGCCTGCCCGAGCCAGGACGACGCGGACGCGCTGCCGTCGATCGCGAAGAAGTCGCAGATCCCGGTGATCGCCGACATCCACTTCCAGCCGAAGTACGTGTTCGCCGCGATCGAGGCCGGCTGCGCCGCGGTGCGGGTGAACCCCGGCAACATCAAGGCCTTCGACGACAAGGTGGGCGAGATCGCCCGGGCGGCAGCCGACGCCGGGGTGTCGCTGCGGATCGGGGTGAACGCCGGCTCGCTGGACAAGCGGTTGCTCGCCAAGTACGGCAAGGCGACGCCGGAGGCGCTGGTCGAATCCGCGCTCTGGGAGGCCTCGCTGTTCGAGGAGCACGGCTTCCGCGACTTCAAGATCTCGGTCAAGCACAACGACCCGGTGGTGATGGTGCGGGCGTACGAGTTGCTCGCCGAGCGCTGCGACTACCCGCTGCACCTCGGGGTGACCGAGGCCGGCCCGGCGTTCCAGGGCACCGTGAAGTCGGCGGTGGCGTTCGGGGCGCTGCTGTCGAAGGGCATCGGCGACACCATCCGGGTGTCGCTGTCCGCGCCGCCGGTGGAGGAGGTCAAGGTCGGCCTGCAGATCCTGGAGTCGCTCAACCTGCGCCAGCGCCGGCTGGAGATCGTGTCCTGCCCGTCCTGCGGACGCGCCCAGGTGGACGTCTACACCCTGGCCGAGAAGGTGACCGCCGGCCTGGAAGGGGTGGAGGTGCCGCTCCGGGTTGCCGTGATGGGCTGTGTGGTGAACGGGCCGGGGGAGGCCCGGGAGGCCGATCTCGGGGTGGCCAGCGGCAACGGCAAGGGCCAGATCTTCGTCCGCGGCGAGGTCATCAAGACCGTCCCGGAGTCGCAGATCGTGGAGACCCTGATCGAGGAGGCGCTGCGGCTGGCCGAGCAGCTGGCCGAGGCCGGCGTGCCGTCCGGCGCCCCGACGGTCGCGGTCACCTGACGCTGCTAATTCGGTTGGCGACCGCGGGGCGGCGGGGCAGACTCGGCCTCCGTGGACATCGAGATCCGGCCCGCGGAACCTGCTGATTACCCCGAGATCGCACGTAACGACGCAATCTCCTTCGGCTTCAGCTTCTCCGCCGAGGCCTTCGCCGACACCTTCGCCGACCCGCCGGAGCTGCTGGTGGCCTGCGACGGCGGCCGGCTGGTCGGGACGGCCGGCCACTACCGGTTCGGTATGACGGTGCCGGGCGGCGCCGAGCTGGCGGTGCCCGGACTGAGCTGGGTGTCGGTGCTGCCCACCCACCGGCGGCGCGGCGTGCTGACCGCGCTGATGGGACGGCTGGTGGACGGCTACGCCGCCGAGGGCGTGCCGTGCGCGGTGCTGATGGCCAGCGAGGGCAGCATCTACCGCCGGTTCGGCTACGGGGTGGCCACCACCGCGACCAAGGTCTCGATCGAGCGCCGGCTCGCCGCGATGCGTACCCCCGTCGACTCCTCGGCCGTGGAGTACCTGAGCGCCGAAGCCGCCCGGCAGCGGCTGCCGGAGCTGTACCGGCGCTGGCAGCAGGTCACCCCGGGCGCGCTCAGCCGCACCGAGAGCTGGTGGGATCACCTGTTCCTGGACCGCGACTACCAGCGTGCCGGGATGAGCGAGCGGTTCTACCTGGTCCATCCGGACGGCTACCTGAGCTACCGGGCGGCGGAGAAGTGGACGGACGGCTACCCGGAGTCCCGTTGCGTGATCGGCGACTACCGGCCGCTGACAGGTGAGGCACATGCCGCGCTGTGGCAGGTGCTGCTCGGCATGGATCTGTTCACCACCATCGAGAGCTGGCAGCTGCCGGGCGACGATCCGTTGCCGTTCCTGCTCACCGACTTCCGGCAGGTCCGGACGGTCGCCGGCAAGGACGGCCTGTGGCTGCGGCCGGTGAACGTGCCCGCCCTGCTGGCCACCCGCCGGTACGCGGTGGACTTCGAGGTGGTGCTGGAGGTGGCCGGCGAGCGGCTGCGGCTGGCAGGCGGCCCGGACGGCGCCGAGTGCGCGCCCACCGACCGGCCGGCCGAACTCTGGCTGGACCGGGCCGAACTCGGCTCGATCTACCTGGGCGGCTACCGGCTGCACCAGCTGCACCGGGCCGGGCTGGTCCGGGTGGACGATCCCCGGCTGCTGGACCGGCTCGACCTGGCGTTCGGCACCGATCGAGCACCGCGGTACGGCACCAACTTCTGACCGAGCCGGCCGGCAGCGAGCCGAGCCGAGCGCCGGTACCAACCGGCGAGCGGCAGCAGCCGGATTTGGACGGTAGTTTTGGCTTTGTGACGCTGATTCAGGCCCGGCCCCGGGTGCTGAAGGCTGCCGACCTGGCGGCACTGCGGGCACTGGTGGACGCAGACCTGATCGCGAACTGCGTGCTGGACTCGCGGCTGCGGATCGTCCCCGATCTGGATCCCCGCCGGTTCGGCGGCCAACTATGGGGTGTGGACGACGGCGCGGGCGGCTTGCGGGCGGCCGTCTTCCACGGCGGCAACCTGCTGCCGGTGGGGGAGGATCTGGCCGCGCTGGAGCTGATCGCCGGCCAGCTGGCACGTACCGTGCGCGGTTGCTCGTCCATCGTCGGCCCGGCCGACGCGGTGGCGACGCTGTGGTCGGTGCTGGCACGCAGCTGGGGTCCGGCGCGGGCGGTCCGGCAGCGCCAGCCGCTGCTGTGCTCCGCCCGGATGCCGGCCCAGCAACCGGATCCGGCGGTACGCCCGGTCGAGCCCGGCGAGCTCGACCGGTTCCTGCCGGCCGCGGTGGCGATGTTCACCGAGGAGCTGGACGTCTCCCCGCTCGGCCACGACGCCGGGCGCAGCTACCGCAAGCGGGTTGCCGAGCTGATCACCGGGGGCCGGGCGTTCGCCCGGTTCGACGAGCGGGGCCGGGTGGTCTTCAAGGCCGAGATCGGTGCGCTCAGCCCGGCTACCGCGCAGGTGCAGGGCGTCTGGGTACGTCCGGAGCTACGCGGCACCGGCATCGGGACCGCCGGGATGGCGGCGGTGATGCGGCATGCGCTGCGGCGGGCACCCACGGTGAGCCTGTACGTCAACGACTACAACGCCGCCGGCTGCGCCATGTACGACCGGTTGGGCTTCGGCCAGGTCGGCACCTTGCGCACCGTGTTGTTCTAGTCCTGTCGGTGCTGCCCTCTAGGGTGTCGGCATGGCGCTGGAGGCGGTGATCTTCGACTGGGGTGGCACGCTCACCCCCTGGCACACCATCGATCCGTACGACTGCTGGCTCCAGGTGACCGAGGATGCCGAGCAGGCGGCGGCGCTGGTGGCGGCCGAGACCGAGGTCTGGGGACTGGTGCGGCACGAGCACCGCAGCGGCACGATCGCCGACATCCTGACCGCCGCCCGGCTCAGCCTGTCCGACGCGCAGCTGGAGCGGTACTACCAGTGGTGGGACGCGCACAGCTACACGGATCCACAGGTGCCCGAGCTGTTCGCCGGGCTGCGGGAACGCGGCTTGAAGGTCGGCGTGCTGTCCAACACCACCTGGCCGGAGCATCAGCACGCCCGGATCTTCGTCCGAGACCAGGTCGACCACCTGATCGACGGCGCGGTGTACACCTCCGAGATCCCATGGGCAAAACCGCATCCGGAGGCGTTCCTGGCCGCGCTCGCCGCGATCGAGGTGACCGAGCCGGGCAACGCCGCCTACGTCGGTGACCGGCTGTTCGAGGACATCTACGGAGCCAACCGGGTCGGCATGCGGGCGGTGCTGCTGCCGCACAGCGACATCCCGCCCACCCAGCTCGGGGTGGACGGCACGCCGGACGCGGTCATCGACTCGCTCGGCGACCTGATCGCCGTGGTCGACCGCTGGCTGGCCGAGTAGCCGGTCCGGCAGTAGCCGGGCCGGGTTGTCCGCGTCCGCACCAACGGCGCCGGTTGGCGCCGGCCGACGGGTTTCTTGCTTGAACTAGGGCGCTCCGGGGAACGGCACGGTCGGCCGATCGGGGCTGACCAGCTCCCGCCAGTACGCCGCCGCGCGGGCCGCGTCGGTCAGCCCGGACAGCCCCTGCCGGCGGATCGCGGCCTGGTCGCCGCCGGCCCGTACCGCGCACTCGAGCAGGTAGCGATAACCGGCCGCCGAGGACTGCTCGATCTCGACCGCCCACCGGATCGCGCTCGTCCGGTCGGTGATCGGCGCCGGTGGCGGATAGCCGGGGGAGCCGGCCACCGGGGTGGCCTGCCGGGCGACCAGTTGCGCCGACACCGCATCCCTGGCCAGTCGATGCGCCGCCTCCAGCGTCCGGGCCTGGCCGGCCTC